>JBAZOP010000024.1 GCA_041648665.1 bacterium
GTTGCACAGGTCATTCTTCGCGCCGTCTGTTTCGTGCGTGACACCGGGACCCCACTGGCAGCCGTTGTAGGACTGATCGCTGGAGTCGGTGAGCTTGTAGCAGATCATGTGGCCTCCTTGGCGGGCTTGTCGCACGCATCGGCCAACTTGCGAAACGAGTCGGCTGTCGCCTTCCAATCGGTGCCGTCGTCCGGCGCGTTTCCGTACGTGGCGGGATCATCCGAAACAACCGTATGCGGCAGGTCGTGCCCAGCAGCAAGTATGCACGCGCGGCCCTCGATCACGGCGGGGCAGCGGGAGGGCGTGGCGGGGGAGAGGGCGTCTACGGCCTGTGCTAGCGCGATCTTGGCGTCCCAATACTTCCCCGAATGGATGGGACCGCTGAACAATGCGCGCCACTTCCTCGCCTTATCCACAACCGCTCGCAGCTTCGCCAGTTCTGCCTCGTACCAGGCGCGCTGCTTGTGCGCCCTGATCTCGACCGCGCTGATCAGCTCGTCCAGAGTCAACACGGGCTGCGGCCCCCATGCCTCATCCACGACGGTTTGCAGACGGGTGCGGGCCTCCGCAAGCTCGGCGCGGGCAGAGTCGCGCTCACGCACTTCTTCGCGGCGCAGTGACTCGCGATTGCGAATGCCCGTCTCGATGAGAGCGAGTTTGGAATACAGCGTCATGTCGTTGGGAAGCGTCTCTGGGCTCAGCTCCAGCAACGACACGGCGATGCCATCGAGGAGGGCGTGGACGTCACAAAGCACCTTGTCGATCACCGCCGCTTGACGCTTCGCCTCTTCGAGCTTCACCGACACATCACCAGTTTGTTTTATTGCGCGTTCGCGGTCTTCCCGGGCCCCCGCAAGAGCCTTCTCCAACTCGCACTTGTACTCGATGTCACGGCGCACCTGAGCCTGCGCGGCTTCCAGCGCGTCCAGGTGCATGAAGTCCTGCATGCGGACGATGGGGCATGCCTCGCGCGCCTCCGAAAGCTGGGATTCGAGGGTCGCGCACCGCTTCTCCGCAGCCTCGGCGCGGGCGGTGGCGGCTGCAAGAGCGCGCTCCAGTTCCGTCCTCTTTGCCGCGTAGTCTGCCGCTTGCTCGTCCGCTCCCGGCTGCGAAGGGGAGGGGTGGGTGAATACCGGGACGCAAACGGATCCTTTCGGCTCCGCGTCGATCGCTTGCCAATGCTTCGACACGCCTTTCCTGGCGCGACAGTCCGCCAAGTAGTCTATTGCATATTGCGACATGTACCCCACCGCCTCCCCGCTCGGCTGCGGGGCGGGGTGCAGGGGCTGGTAGTTGGGGTGGTGGTCGGCCGGCGGGGCGGATGTCGCCATCTTGTTGGGCTTGATCCTGCCCAGCGACGCCTGTTCAAGTTCGTCGATGCGGGCGTGCAGTTTCGCCACCTCGGGCGGCGCTAGCAACTCGGAAAGGATCGTGCGCCATCCGATCATGATCGGGTGCTGCTCGCCAATCTTGCGCAGCAGTGCCGCGAAGTCGTCGGTAGTCATTCGGCGAACGGGCGACCCGCGTTTGTCGAGCATGTACGGATTCAGTTCGCGTTCATCGGTGATGCTGGGAAGGTCGTTCATCATCATCATCCTCCTTCGGTGCCCGGCTGGCCTGCTACGATGTACCAGCCGGGCCACGGATCATCAGACGGTTCCCCAGTCCTCCGCCAGCACATCGGTCTGCGAGGCAAGCCACGGCACGAGCATCCCCTGCGCGTCCTTCATCACGATGCACGGTCGCGCAATCATGCCGCTCGTCTCCGGGTGCGGAAGGCTCGGCGCAAAGCAGATGACGAGCCACATCCCCCTGCCGTTCCAGCCATCGCGCGCCACCTTCGCGCCCTCCTTCAACTGCATCAACGCCCATCCAAAATCACAAGGTCCCATATCGATTTCCTTTCTCGCTATCAGCGGTGCCCAGTCGTGGGTCCGGGACACGTCGCGCCCACGCTCGGCATGGGCACGGGGCAGGCGGGGCACAAGACGCTCGTGCCCCTTGTGGTTTCACTGACGCGCACCTCCGGGTAGCTGAGAGGCAACGGCTACACCGCAGAGGGGGAGGAACGGCGTAGCGGCGTTGGGATGCATGGTCAGCCTTCCTCGCCGGGCTCGCGGGCGGCCGGCTCGGGTTCGGGCGGAAGTTCATCCTCCACCACAACCCCGTCGCTATCGTGTTTGACGGCGTCCGGGCTGCCCTTGATGCGGATGCAGTCCACCATCTTGCCTCCCATGCGATCGCGGGTAGGGAACATCGTGATCCGCTTGCCGGTCCAGTTGTCCGTTTCGGGTCCGAGCAGTTCCGCGATCGCCATCGCATTGGTCTTGTTCATCACCAGCATCTTCTTGGCGTCCGAGAACGTGATCACCGGCTTGGTTTCGTGCTTGCCGCCGCGCATCTGCAGCTCGTCCATCGCGACGCTGGCGATCGTATTGGTGACGGACTTTCCGCCGAAGTCTGCGGCCTTTAAATAGCGGCTTGGGAACATCAGTTCTACGCGCATGTGTGCCTCCTATATCGGTTTCCGCGAATCGCCCCAGCGGGTATCGAGAGCGTGTCTTCTACGCTCCACCCAAGGGCATTGAGCCGGCGCTGAGCCGTGTTGTAGGACAGTCCAAGGATCTCGCACGCCTCGCGCAGGCACACGATCCTTCCGCCCATGTCGATGTGCATGGTGTTTCGCTTGTTTCGCGCCTGCTCAAGCGATGTGGCCCACCTGCAGTTACCGGGCTCGTAGTTCCCGTCGTTGTCGATGCGATCGATTGAGTGCAGCGGGGATGGTTTCCTTCCCATGTCGGCAAGGAAGTTCTCGTAGCTGCGCCACCTGTCGCACACTCCGATCCCTCTTGCCCCATAGCACTTGTGCTTTGGGAAGTTCGGGTTTGTGCATCTGGACAGCATGACCGCCCACGTCCTGTATTCTGGGGTGGTTCTGCCGCCCACGGTGTCCCTGTGGGTGAAATGGCCTCTCACAGTGCCACCCCCCTTCCGCCGATTATCAGCGAAACTTCATCCGTGGACCCGTCTTCCTTCACGGCCCACGCTGGCAGCTCCATTTGAAGTTCACTCGGCGCAACCCCGGGCCAGCAGCCCGACGCGCGACACTCGACAACGCGCGCCAGCCAACCGCGGTACAGGTCACGCCCCGCCGAGAGCACCTCGGTTGTCGCGGTGTACACGGCCACGTCGTAGGGCGCGGACTGCTCGACGTAGATCCAGCAGAACCCGTGCGGGCCGTGGCCCATCGCCTCCAGCCCGTCGCAGTAGAAGGCCGCCTGCGCGTGGTACGCAAGCGCGACCAGGCCGCGTTGGACGGCCCGGGGCGAGATGTCGCGGGTGGTCTTGAGGTCCACCACATCCGCGGACGGCGCGATCCAGTCCGCGCGGCCCTTGCACAGAAGGCCGGTATCCCGATCCGTCCAGCGCAGGGTTTGCTCGGCCTTGCCCGACCGCAGGTAGCGGGACGCAACGGGATGGGCCTGGACCGCGGCGGCAACGGCTTCGGCGGCTTCCCAGTCTTCGGGGGCGCGGATCAGTTCCTTGCCGACGTTGGCTGCGAGGAACGCTTCCCATTCCTTGCCCGCCCGCCGGCCACCGTCCCACACAACCCAGTGCGCGTCGATCGTGTCGGGCTCGAACACCATGGCGTGCATCAGCCTGCCTAGACGCATGCTGTCCGTATCGGGGCGGGGGCAGGACAGGGCGTGCTGGTAGTGCCTGGGGCTGACGGCCATGGACTTGAGCGTCGAGATGTTGACGGCGTCGACCGAGTCGTACTCGGCACGGGTCAAGTCTTCGATCGCCGCAAGCACCCTGGACCTTGCGGGCTCGGCCACAAGCGCGGCCACGGCGCCCCGGTCCCGCACCGGATCGTCGGTGATGATGCCCGCTTCGGTGCAGGCGGCAACGGCGGCCTCACGCGGCGTCATGGTGCCCTCCTCTTCGCAATTGCATCCTCGATGGCCTTCAGCGGAACGTGCTGAAGCACCAGTTCCGCGCAGCGCGCGAGCGCTTCGGCTCGCGCTGCGCTCCGCTGCGGAGAGCCGCGGGCGGCGGCGTAGGCGGCGTAGGCGGCGGCGCTGGCAGCGTTGGCGGCGGCGGCGGCGGCGTAGGCGGCGTAGGCGGCGGCGCTGGCAGCGTTGGCGGCGGCGTCGGCGGCGCTGGCGGCGTAGTAGGCGGCGCTGGCGGCGGCGCTGGCGGCGGCGTCGGCGGCGCTGGCGGCGTAGTAGGCGGCGGCGTTGGCGGCGGCGGCGGCCTTCCGCACATCTTCCGGCGCTACGCCGGCATCGCCGCGGCACCATGCCTCCGCGGTTTCGATCGCCTTCAGGGGCCGCGTCTCGCCGGCCTTGACGTATTGGAGCGCGGTTCGCGCGCATTGGCACGCAGCGAACACAAGCACCTTGCGATCGACACCCAGCCGACCCGCCAGCCACAAGATCCATTCGGCGCGCTTGCAGCCGTGGTAGGCGCAGCGCAGCGACTTGCGCCCCACCCATTCGCGGGCTTCGTGGCACGCGTGAACATCAATCAGCAGCGATCGAAACGATTGACCTTTGGTTACCTTGATTTTCATTCCGCAGCCTCGCATTCAGGCATCGGCCCGTCGTATTCAGGCTCAGGCGCAGGCTCGCGGTCCTCATCCTCGGCCGGGTCGTCCACCCAGCCGCAGTCCTCCATGTGGCCGCGGACGGGCCGGAGCGTGCAGATGCACGGGTGGCTGACGTTGTCCGCGTCGCGGTACGTACCGGAGCCTTCACACATGTAGCAGTCCCGGTTGTCTTTCACGGCTCCACCTCCTGCGTGTGTTCATCGACCACGCGCGGCTGCAGCATGTCGAGCAGCTCGGTGAGGCGCTTCGCGACCTCCCACGCCGCGCTGCCACCAGTGCCCTGGCCGTGCGCAATCTCCAGGTCATCACGGGCGGCACGTACGGCACGCTCTACCTGCTCCCAGGGGCGGGTCATGATGCCACCAACCCGATCCGGTGCTGCCGAGCGCTCTCCCGGGTGATCTGCTGCTGGAGCTGCTGCAGGGTGCGGCGGCTGTCGTGTGCCGCTAGGATGCGGATTGCGGCGGGCGTGAGGCGGTAGCGCTGCATGGGATCCTCCTTGTGATGATCCCCTTGTAACCCGCGTGACCCGCGGGGTCAAGCAAAAAAAAGTTACCGCATTGACTTTTTTTGGTTGCGCTCACGGGTAGCAGGGGATACGGTCAGGGGCATGGTAACCTCGTCGCGCGGTCGGGCGCTCCTGACCGCCTACCTGCAGGAGCATCGTCTCAGAAAAGTCGCCGTTGCGCGGGCCATCGGCACGAGTCACGTGGCTGTCCTCTACTATCTGACTGGCGCGAAGCGCCCAGATGCGTCCCGACGCGCGGCCATTGAGCGGTGGACCGGCGGCGCGGTCCCCGCTGAGTCGTGGCTCACCGAGGAGGAGCAAGCCGCACTCGCGGCCGTCCAACCCCGAGAAAAAACGGGGACAGACGCATGAAGCCCGGGCTGCGAATGCCACACCTCCGCCACTGCCCCGCGTGTGACCGCTGGCGCCGCCTGTCGGCCTACGACGGCTCCCAGCGAACCTGCAGGGAGTGCCGTCGCTCCCAGATCATGCGTGCCACCGTAGCGCGCGAGGCCCTGTCCCTGGCCCGTCGCAGCGGCAAGCCCTGCCCAGCGTGTTGCGGCCTGTCCTGGCGCGTGAAGGGCCCGCGGTGCAGGGCGTGTGGCCTGCTGTACGCCGAAGAGGCGCCGCAGATGGTGGAGTTCCGACACGACTCGGCCTTGGCGGCGGCGGTGGAGGAATAGTGAGCGACCTCCCCGGCCCCCTGGACCCTCACCGCGGCGGGTGCGCGGACGGTTGGACGTCGTGCAGCAACTGCCCGGTCATCCTGTGCGAGTACAACACGCAGGGCGAGAACTACCGCAAGGGGCGGCGGAAGATGAAGCAGATCGAGCTTCCCATATCCGAATCTGGACAGGAGTCTCAACGTGACGGAGACTGAGATAAGCCGCACCGTGCTCGACGTGCTCAGGCTCGCGTTCCCCCCACCCGGTGCGTGGTGGCACCGGAACAACACGGGCAAGGTGAAGCGCAAGGGCGGCTGTTTCGTCGTGTACGGCCTTGGAAACGGAGGGCCGGACATCGTCGGCTGTGTCGATGGCCGATGGGTAGCCGTTGAGGTGAAGGTCCCCGGCAAGTGGCAGGAGCCTGACCAGCAGGCGTGGCAGGTGCAGCACGAACTATCCGGCGGCGTATACGTGCTGGCACACGACGCGAGGGAAGCGATTGATGGAGTCAAGCGAGGGCTGGAGGTGGCGGCGTGAGCGCGACTCATGCACCCGAGCGCGGGTTAGGATGCATGCGCCGCAACCATGCGGAGAAAGCAGTAGCAGAATGAGCAAGGCACAGACGCACCCAACGACGCTGGCAGGACCACAGAAGATCGCGATCACGCTTCGGGGTAGGCCCGGAAGTCTGCTCGTGGTCCACGCCTTCGCGGAGAAGGCCAAGAAAGAGATCCGCGACAAGCAACAGAAGAAAGCGAAGCAGGCCAAGGAGGAGCGCCGGCCCGCCGAGGAATGCGAGGCCGCGAAGTACATCGACACGCAGGGGCGGGAGTGCATCCCGATCACGGCGATCAAGAAGTCGCTGATCAGCGCAGCGACCGCGTTCGACGACCTGACCAAGGTTGCCTTGCGGCAGGCGATCTTCGTGGCGGTTGCAGACGACCCCGCCGCGGCGCTCGTGCCCGTCGAGAAGCACGACGGTTCGCCCGCGGTTGGGACGATGCGCGAGGATGCCGTCACCATCGGCATGAACACGCGGGGGCTCGCATACCGACCCGAGTACCCCGAATGGCAGCTTCGCGTTGTGGTCGAGTACAACCCGCGGTTGGTCAGCGAGGAGCAGCTGCTTGCGCTCGTGGATCACGCGGGCTGGGGTGTTGGCCTGTGCGAGGGAAGACCGGAGCGTTCGAGTGCTCTGGGTTGGGGGCGATTTGAACGTGTTGCCTGACATGGCAGGAGAGGCACTCCCGGGCCTGGCCTGGTTCGGTCGGGCACGGCGTGGACTGGCGCGGCTAGGATTGGCAGGACCGGCCTGGTTTTGCGTGGCACGGACAGGCCGGGTAGGGCGCGGCAGGATTGGCGGGACGTGGCTCGCAGGGGCGCAGCACAGCATGGTGAGGCCGGGCTGGGCTGGGGCTGGCAGGCAGGGCAAAGCAGGGTTTGTTCCGGCGCGGCAAGGCTCGGTACGGATTTGCAGGCCGGGCGAGGCATACCGCACAGCGGTGGGGCATGCTCCGGAGCGGTCAGGCAAGGCAGGAATGGCACGGCAAGGCCCAGTGAGGACTGGTGCGGACGGGCGGGGCAGGAGAGGCGCGGCTGAGTCGGGTCGGGAATGGCCGTGTGCAACACGGCTTGGCAGGAATGGATAGGAGGGTAGCGTGACCTGGAGCAAGATGTCGGACGATTGGCCGGACCACCCCAAGGTCCTGATGTGCTCGGACCCCGCCGTGGCGCTCTGGCTCCGGTCCATCGCGTACGCCAACCGGCACCTGACAGACGGGTTTGTGCCCGAGTCAATGCTGCCCAAGCTGTCATCTCACCGACACGTTCGGAGCATTGTCAGGGAGCTTGTCGAGTGCATTCCACCGACATACTCGCGGGGTCTGTGGGAGCCGGTCGAGGGCGGGTGGATGATCCATGGCTTCCTCGATTACTCCCCGTCAAGACAAGAGGTTATGGCCCGGCGCGCAGCGGACGCAGAACGCCAGTCACGGCATCGGTCACAGTGTGAGTCACGGCCAGTGTCACAGCGTGACAACACGCGTGAGTCACACAGTGACAAACGCATGTGTCACACCCCTCCCGTCCCGACCCGGCCCCATACAGATCCAGAGATCCCCCCTACCCCCCTTGCTTCGCAAGAGGGGAACGCAGACGGATCGCGCAAGCGCTCACGGACCGGACCCCGGACCATCCGGACCCTGCTGCCCCGGGAGTGGACCCCGACGCTGGAGCACTTCGAGCAGGCCAAGACAGAGGGAGGCCGGAACGCCGGTTGGGTGCAGGACCAGGCGGAACGGATGCGAGACTACGCCGCGGGCAAGGGCTGGCGCATGGCCGACTGGGACGCCACGTTCCGGAACTGGATCCGCAAGGCCCTGGATTCGAGGCCGTCGCTTGTCGCCTCCGCAGAACCCGACCCATCCCTCGAAGCCGCCCGCCGCATTGCGCAGACCAACGCCCTGACCCGGGACCGCATCCGGCACGTTCCGAGGCCGGTGCACGTCGAACGGGAGGCGCCCGTGTCGGAGCAGCCAACAGACCTCACGCCCGCTGAGCAAGCAGAACAGGCCCGGGCAGCGCGCGCGCTCGTGGCCGGGATTGGGAGGGCGATATGATTCCGATGCCCATCTTCGACATGGACGGGATGCGGCGTGTCACCGTTCGAAGCGGGGAGATCGAATACTTCCGAATCTTGCCCAACGGCCGATGGTTCATCCGCGCCTATCACTTCGTGAACATGCACTGGGGCGAGTCATGAGTTACTGCCGATTCTCCGAACGCAGCAGCGTCTACGTGTACCACGACATCAACGGCATGCTCCGGTGCTGCTCGTGCTCCCTGCACGGCCCGGAGTTCTACGACACGCGCACGGGCATTCTCGAACACCTGCAAGAGCACATCGACAAGGGCGGCCGGGTTCCGTCCGATGTCATCGGTGCGCTGCGGGAAGAGATCCGGTTGTTCGGGGACTCGACTTTCGGCGCGGAAGGAAACCAGCGATGACCCACGACCGCCGCGCCTACCAGCGCGCCGTGCACATCGCCCTGTCCTGCGTTCCCCTGCCCGAGGCCGCTGCAGACGAGGTGGCACGGGCACAGGGACTGCTGATGCGCAACACCGGCTACGACCTCGACGATGCCCGGGAGGCACTGCTGCGGGCCGCGACGCTGATACCGGCGAAGTGGTCGGACGCGATGATGGCCGAGGTGATTGTTGAACACGAACACAGGAGACTGAACCAATGAACGACACAACGATTGAAGCATGTGCAAGAGCGGCTCACGAAGCGAACAGGGCATGGTGCCTTGCCCATGGCGACACGTCACAACCCCCGTGGGAGCAAGCGCCGGATTGGCAGAAGTCCAGCGCCATGAACGGCGTGCAGGGCGTTCTGAACGGCAACACGCCTGAACAGTCGCACGAGTCGTGGCTTGCAGAGAAGGCCGCAGCTGGGTGGAAGCACGGGCCGACGAAGGACCCGGACAAGAAAGAACACCCGTGCTTCGTGTCGTATGCTGAGCTTCCCCCCGAACAGCGAGCGAAGGATCATATTTTTGTGACCGTGGTTCGGGCGATGGTGGATGCGTTCTTTCCTAAGAAGGCGCATGGGTGATTGTCGAGCAAGGGAGGAAAGCGGGATGAGAAATCCAGACGGAAAGGATCCTATGGTTCCTTGGATCGTTGTGCACTACGTAGATCTGATGTTCCCACTGTGGAAAGACGATGCATTATTCCTTCACTCCGATTTGTGGGTTGGGCAGCACGAATACGGCGGAAGGTGGCGATTCACCGTCGAACTGAAGCGCAGGGGCAAGCGCCGCACGTTCTCTGGTTGGAGAGACAGCAGATTTCAGGCCATGAGGGCAGCGGAGCAAAGGGCGCGGGAGTGGGAGGCTCGTTTCTTCTCATGAAAGCAACGGTGCAGTTCGATGTGGATGACGATCCGAGCGGGTGGCACGCAGACGACCTGGCCCGAGCCGTGGAGAAGGCAGTCAACAGAGTCGGAGTTCTCACCCTTGGCCCCGTGCGGGTAAGCATTGAGGCGGAGCCGGAGAGCGGCACGGCGCTGCGCACACAGGCGGACTGGATGGATGCCCGGGAAGACGTGCTCAAGTCCGCGCACCTCGAATACATCGAAGCCGAGGAAGAAAAGTTGGTGCGTGTTGCGAAGGCAATGGGTCTCATTGGCGACACCTCCAAGCCCCGCTGGTGGGACGGCACGGGCGAGGAGGGGGGAGGGAGACGATGAGCAACAGGTCCCTGCCCCTGCCGTTGCGCCCAGACCTGCGTGCGTTCTTCGAGGAGACGGCTGCCCACTACCCGGCGACGACCGAGGAGCAGTGGTATTACGTGGTACGGCCGCGAAAGAGGCAGAGTCGGGTTGAAGTCGCAGCAGACTTGCGCGATGGGGTGCGCGACTTGGCGAAGAATGTAGGCCGGTGTTTCACCGATGGGGCTCTTGTGTGGTGGCCGAAGGAGCGTGGGCCCAAGGGCGAGCCAGAGATCTGGATCCGTTGGAGGCGCCGCTGATGCCCCGCACCTGCACCATCTGCGCGCACCCGAAGCGGGGCGACATCGATGCGGCGATGCTCGCGGGTACATCGTTGCGGGACATCGCGGGACAGTACGGAACGAGCAAGAGCAACCTCGATCGCCACCGCGATCACATCCCCGCTGCCCTGACCAAGGCCAAGGCTGCAGCCGAGGTTGCCGCCGCCGACACGCTGCTCGCTCAGGTGATCAAGCACCGGGACGACGCGGCATGGTTCGTGGAGCAGGCCCGCGAGATTGTTGAGGAGGCGCGCGAGGCCAAGAACACGATCGCGGCCATCGAGGCAATCAAGTCGGTGGCGCCGCACCTACGTGAAGCCAAGGGCGCCCTTGAGCTGCTCGGTCGCGTGACGGGCGAGCTCCAGGACAAGGCTGCGATCCAGATCGACGCCCGCAGCGTGACCCTGATGTCCGACCGCGAGCTTCTGGAACTGGTCGAGGCCGAGGCGCGCAAACAACTGGGGCGGGCATGATCATCCGCCCCGCCGCCCCCGATGACCTCGCGTGGATCTACTCCACGTGGCTCGGTACGGCTACCAGCGACGGGTACCTGGAGCACACGACAGACAGGCGCGTACGCGAGTGCCCCAGGGCCGAATTCTTCCCGCGTTGGCGCGCGCTCGCGGGGCGCCTGCTGTCACGGTCGCGCGTCGCCATTGCCACGCACGAGGCAGACCCCACGGTCATCTGCGGCTGGCTCTGCTGGACGCCGGGTAGCCCGCCGTGGGTCCACTACGTCCACGTCCGCAGGCGCATGCGCAGGCATGGGGTGGCCCGCGCGCTGCTGGAGGCGGCCAAGATCGATCGGTCCGCGCGCGCACTGTACTCGCACCGGACGGACTACTCGGACGCAATCGTTCCTGACGCATGGTCGTATCGGCCATGGCTGCTGATTGGAGTGTAAGGCAATGCTCACCAAGCTCGATACCGCGAAACTCTGTACCCCTATCCAACTCGGTAGACGATTCACGCAGCCCGCAACCGATCTCATGGATCCATCCGCGGTCAAGGAAGGCTCGGCAGGCGCATGTGCCGTCAAGGAACTGTCCTACGATGACAAGCGTCGCATGGTGCTCGCGGTCGGCCCGGACGGGCGCCCGCACCTGATTCCCATCTCGAACGTGGCAGAGATGGTGCCGCACGAGGACGCCCCCGCGTGACCAATCCGCTTCCGCTCGCGCTGTCGGAGTTGCGCCGCAGGGGGCGTTGGGCGTTCCCTTGGCGCGGCACGATGTACCCGGCGCAGCTCGCAATCCTGGATGACACCGCCAAGCGCAAGGTCTTCCTGGGCGCGGGCAGGTGTGGCAAGACGTTCGTGAGCAACGCGGGCCTGCTGGAAGCGGCGACCAAGCACCCGGGCGGTACTGCGCTGTATCTGTCGCTGACGGGCAAGCAGTGCCGCGCGAACCTGTGGCCCAGTCTGCTGGAGTACAACTCACGGTACACGCTCGGGATGACCATGCCCGCGAGCGTGATGACCGCCGAGTGCCCGAACGGAAGCAGGATCGAGATAAGCGGCGCCGACGCAGAGAACGCGGTCGAGCGCCTACGTGGCCGTCCGTTCTCGCGGGTCATCATCGACGAACCGGGTTCGTTCGACCCGGGGCGGCTCGCGTATCTCGTGCAGGAGGTGCTAGGGCCGCGCCTGCGTGACTACGAGGGCGACCTGTGGTTCGCGGGCACGCCCAGTGCCATCCTGGCCGGCGAGTTCTACGAGGCGTGCGAGGGCGCGCGTGCGTGGGCCGGGCACATCTACCGCGCCACGATGCGGGACAATCCCTACTTCGCTGGAAGGGCTGAGCGACTGCTCGCTGAAGCGATGGCAGAGTACGGCTGGACGAAAGACACTCCCGCCTACCTGCGAGAGTATGAAGGCGTGTGGGCGCGCGACACGAGCGCGATGGTGTTCGACCTCGACCCGGCCCGCAACTTCGTGGACGCTCCCCCGCCCGGGCTGCGCCACGTCATCAGCGTTGACCTCGGCACCAGCACCACGCGCGAGACTACGGCCTTCGTTGTCACGGGCTACATCGTCGGCGGCATGGCATATCCCGTCTACGCTCGCAAGCACGCGGGGCTCACACCAAGCGACATCGGCGTCGAGCTCGCGCGCCTGGTCGCCAAGCACGCGCCGCTTGCCATCGTGATGGACCACGGCGGCTTGGGCGGCGGGTACATCAAAGAGATTCAGCAGCGCTTCGGCCTGCCCGTGCAGCCTGTGCAGAAGCAGGACAAGCTCGGGTACGTGCAGCTACTGGCCGGCGACCTTCGCACGGGCAAGGTAGCGATCGTGCGGCCCGAGTGTGCGGATCTGATCGCGGAGCTGAACGTGCTGCAGTGGAACGAGAAGCGCGACGGATTCGACGCGCGGTTCGCGGACCACGCCACCGATGCACTGATCTACGGGTGGCGCGAGTGCCGCCAATACCTGCGTGCGCCCGCGGTGAAGCTCGATACCAGGACAGAAGAGCAAATCATGATGGATCGGGAGGACCATATCGCGTCCGTCCCGTGGTGGAAACGGAGATGACTATGGATGAGGTACGTGTGCCGATGGCGTCCATGCGGTGGTGGACCGCGGACAAGGAAGAGGACCGAAACGATACGTGCGGGCGGCGCGTAGCCGATGCGCTGATTGCGTTCTATGACGCAACGGCCGCCGGTCAGAAGTCGCGAAAGCAGAAGTACGATTGGAACCTCAAAATGTTCAACGGGCGCCAAGAACTCCCGGGCACGAGTGCCAACCGCGGCTGGCTCAGAACCCCGAACGGGGAGATCATCTCGCTGAACGTGCTGGCGTCGATCGAGCGCTCCACCCGCGCCCGCATCTGCAAGTCCCGCCCCGCACCGTGGGCGACGACGGACGGCGCATCCCGTGCGCAGCAGAAGTCCGCGGACCAGTCGCAGCAGTTCCTGATGGGTGCCATTCGCGAGATTGGCCTCTACAGACACATGCAGCGCACCATGGACATAGGGCTCATCTGCGGCGAGTGCGACATCAAGGTGTACCCGGACTTCGAGGGCGAGAAGCTCCGGGCCGGCGTGGTCTACCCGTGGGAGTCGCCCGTCTCCGAGCAGGACAGCCACTACGGAGAGCCCCGGTGCAGGCTGCAGGTAGCCCACATGGATCGCGCCCGCGCCCGCGCGCTGTACACCACGGACGCGACATCGCAGCAGGTGACTGATGCCATCTTGTGCGCGAACCAATCGCACGGCGATCCCATATTCGGATTCAAGGGCGACGACACGGATCAGATTCGAATCGTCGAGGGGTGGCACCTGCCGAGCGGCAAGCATTCCGACGACGGCCGCCACGTCATCGCAATCGAGGGCGCGACGCTGTACGACAAGCCCTGGACGCGCGACCGCTTCAGCATGGCGCGGTTCGTGGCCGAGCCCGAGCCGGTGGGGTTCTTCGGCACGTCTATCTGCGATGAACTCGAAGGGCTGCAGCTCGAAATCAACGACGGCCTGGAGAAGATTCGCGAGGGCCACCAGCTCGGCGGCCACTGCATGATCCTGATCCAGGCCGATGGGGACGTGAACGTTGCCGAGGTCTCCAACCTGTCGCACCAAGTCCTTCGGTGGTCGGGCGTGAACCCGCCCACGCCCATCGTGATCCCCGCCGTGGCGCCCGAGGTCTACCAGTGGATCTGGTCGCTCGTGGAGCGCATGTACCAGATTTGGGGCGCTTCCCAATTGTCGGCCAATGCGCAGCTGCCCGCGGGTCTGCAGAACGCAAGCGGCAAGGCGTTGCGCGTCTTCAAGGACAGCGAGACGGAGCGGTTCAGCTACCTGGAACGCGCGTACGAGCAACTCATGCTCGACTGCTGCGACCTGATCCTGGACGCGGCGGAAGACCTTGCGCTCGAAGTGCCGGGATTCTCGGTGCGCTACGCCGACAACCGCAGTTTGCGCACGATCAAGTGGTCCGACGTGAGCGCGGCGCGGGACTCCTACGTGCTCAGCGTCGCGCCCAAGTCGTACCTGGACGAAGCCCCCGGCGGTCGCGTGGCCGCTGTGCAGGAGCGCATCCAGTCGGGCCTGATGGACCCGCGCATGGCATCTTCGCTGCTGAACGATCCAGACCTTCGCGCCGCACCCGACCCGTTCACGGCCTCGCTGGATCTGGCCCGGTATCAGGTCGACAAGATGCTTGACGATGGCGTGCAGCTGTGGGCCGAGGACTACCAGGACCTCGAGACGGCCCGCGCTGTTGCCCTGACCGAGCTGCAGCGCGCCGAGACATACACCGACGTGCCCGCGGCGAATCTGCAGCTGATCCGAAACTACGCCGCGAAGATCGCGGCCCAGCTCAAGCCGCCCGCCCCGCCGCCGCAACCCCCGCCCAACCCCGCAGCGGGACCCACGCCGCCCGGGCCGATGCCGCCCGGGACGATGCCGCCTGACGCGATGATGCCCCCGGGCGCCCCCGCGCCCATGCCCACTGAGGTGACGCAATGACGACCGCAGCCCCCGCCGTATCCCAAGGACCTACCGCGCCTGCAGCACCAGCGCCGGCAACAGTCGAGACGCCCGCGGCGCCGGAGACCTCAGCCGAGCCGACACAGTCCTACGCCGATCGAATCGCCGCGCTCGTGGCAGAGGACCCGGCCCCCGCCGCCAAGCCCGAACCCGACAAGCCCGCGGACAAGCCGCCAGAGACGCCCCCAGTGCAGACCGAGCAGGACAAGGCGCTTGCAGACGCTGCGCTGAAGGAGGGCCGCGCGTGGCGCATGCAACAGCAACTCAAACGCGAGCAGGAAGCGCTGCGAACCGAGCGGGCCGAGTGGGCTCCCAAGGTCGAGGCCGCGCAAAAGCTAGAATCCGCCATCGCCAAGGGCGACGTGATCGGCGCCGTGCACGACCTGGCCGCGCGCATGGGCAGGCCCTTCCATGAGTTGTATTTCGCCCTGTCCAAGCAGGTGGCCGACACCACAACCGACAAGACTCCGCAGCAGATCGCAGAGGAAGCGGCGGATCGCAAGCTGGCCGCCTTCAGGGCCGAGCAGGATGCGGAGCGCCAGAAGGCGCAGGCAGAGCAGCAGGAGGCGCAACAGAGGCGCATTCGCGAGCAAGAGCAGGGCGAGGTGTACAGGTACGTAACCGAGCAGTTCACTAAGGAGTCGGACCGCTGGCCGGTGCTCGCGGGATACGACCCGCGCATGGTGGTGGGGCAGGTCCTGCACGAGCTCACGGAGGACTACTCCAAAAAGCGCGCAGAGCACGGCCAGGAGTACGCCACGAAAAACGTCCTTGACGTTTCAGTCGCGCTTGATATGCTTGAAAACAGGAAGCAGGCCCAGGCGCAAGCGGACTACGAACGCGCAGCGGCAAAGAAGAGGGCCGCGCAGGGCATCGGAAACGCAGCACCGGCAGCTTCACCTACGGGTCACACGGACGGCAGACCCAGGACGATTGAGCACGGCCACGTAGCGGACGCGGCAACCCCGCGGAAGCTCTCCTACCAAGAGCGCCTTGCTCAGTTGATCGCAGAGGACGACCGCAAGGGCTAACCACCGACAGGGATGTCGGACCCGCGCGAGTCGTCGCGAGGGTCCCCATGACCGTCCCGAATACTACCGAGTACGCAAGGCTACTTGAGATTGTCTACGACGATGAGCGCATCGTCGATCGCGTCTACACCGAGTCGGAGGTCGCTCGCCGGCTTCTGAGTCGCCAGAAGAAAAACTTCGTCGGCGGCCCGCTCACGTTCGACTGGAAGTACAGCGGGAACGAAGCGGTTGCCAACACGATCGCGGCTGCGCAGGCCCTGATCGATCACACTCACGTTGTGCAGGTCAGCTTGACCCGCAAGACGCTGCTGGCCGTCCACCGGCTGGACCAGGAGCTGTTGGACGTCGCCAAGCAGGGCAAGGCGGCGTTTGTCTCGGCAGTGACTGAGGAAACGTCGAGCACAGAGAAGGCGTTCGCGGCCTCGCTTGCCGCGCAAATCTACGGCAACGGCGGCGGCGCGATTGCGCGTCTGAGCGCGACCACGACCGTCAACACCGCAACCATCAGGCTTGCGAACAAGGAGATGGCGGCACGCCTCCGCGTCGGCCAGACTCTCGAATTTGACGACACCGACGGCTCGGGCGGCGGCGCGGTTCACGTCGGCAGCCAGGTCATCACGGCGATCGACTACCAGACCGGCGATGTCACCGGCGCCCTGCACTGGGACGACGTGGTTGCTGGCATCGCGGCCAATGACTACGTGTTCCTCCCGGGGCAGTTCGGAATCGGCTGGGCCGGTTTCGACGCGTACTGTCCCGCTTCGGCACCCGGCGGCGCCGACAACTTCTACGGCGCAAACCGTAGCGTGAGCCCGACCAAGCTCGCGGGCGTGCGCAAGGCGGCCAGTGGCGGAACGGTCGAGGATGCGTGGATCGACGCGGCCACGGAAGCGGCCAACCTCGGCTTGAAGCTCAAGCAGATCGTCTGCAACCCCTACCGGCTCGGCATCGCCGCACGCGAGGCCGCGGGACGCACGACCTTCGTTGCAACGGACTCGTCGGACAAGGCGTTCGGATCGAAGCGCATCACGCTCGCGGTTCCGACGACCAACGGCGTGCTGGAGATCATCCCCGATCCGATCTGCCCCGTGGGAACCGACTACTTCCTGGACCTGGAGGACTTCTCCATCCACTCCAGCCCGAGCGGCGCGCCCCACATGCAGCGCACGCTGGACGGCAACATCTGGCACCCGGTGTCGACCGAGAACCAGGTGGAGATGAGGTGGGCCAGCTACGCGAACATGAAGGATCGCGACCCGGGAAACATTATGCGGGTCGACTTCTGATGACCATGGCGAGGGGGTGGCCGCGGGGCTTCCCCCAAGCCGAAAGGAGCTAGCCATGAGTCTGAAGAACCTTTCCCCGATGTTCGCCCCTGCCTCGCAGCAGGTCGAGTGCATCATCATCTTCCGTCCGAAGGGCGCGGGCGTTCCGTCTCTCATCTATGGCCCAATGGTGTCGAGCGTGGTCCGCGCCGCGCAGGGCATTTTCACCCTCACGCTGAAGGACACGATCGTTGCCCTCGGCGGAATCACGCACGTCAATTCCCCGGTGGGCGCGGCCCGCCTGGACGGCTACCTGGAGCACACTGCCGGGACGGCGGTTATCACGCTCACGCTTGTGGACACTGCCGGCGTCGCACAGGACATCGACCTCACGGCGGCCGGGGAAGTGGTGATCAAGTTCACCGCGAGCCAGTTGCCCACGGTGGTCAAGTGAAACCCTCGGCGGCGCTTCTGGACGATCTGGCCGGTGAGCAGGACTCGCCGGCCGCGACCGTCACTGTGACAGTCGAGAAAGCGCCCGACTGGAAGTCCATGGGCAAGGCGCTGCTGAGCGCCATCGCGGCCAAGGACGAAGGGGCAGCGGCGCAAGCCGTGCGCGCAATCGCCATGTGCTGCGATGCAGGAGAGTCGGAGGACGCAGAGGCCGAAGACTGAGGAGGCGCTAGATGCGCACGTATACCGCGACGGAGCTCGAAACGAAGATCCGCACCGAAGCGGGGCTCACGGGCTCCACCGCGGTCACGTCTGCCGAGATCCTCTCTCTCATCGACACGTACTACTCCGAGCTGTATGACCTGCTGATTGCGGCGTACGGGCAACCGTACTTTCGCAGCACTCTGACCATCGCAACCGTCGCCGGCACGAGCGAGTACGAGTTGGACCTTACTGGGGGCGGCGCGGAGCGCGACGTGCTCGACGTGCTCGGCGTGCAGATTGCGCTGGACGCGAGCACGGACGTGATTCTGGACCCGGCGGACTACTTCGCCATCCGGGCCACGCTTGCCGCGTGCAAGAACTCCTCGTGGAGGGCTCTCGGAATCCAGCCGATCTACAACCGCGCCGGCTCAAAGCTCATCATCGCGCCAGCCCCCGACGGGGTGTACACGATGACCGTCCACTACGTGCCGTGTGCGGCGAAGATCACGGCGGGCGGAACCAGGATTGACGGCTGCAACGGCTGGGAAAGGTACATTGTAGCGGCCTGTCTCGCGGCACTGGCCGGGGCTGAAGAGGCCGATCCCTCCGTATGGCTGGCCGAACTCGCTCGGCTCAAGGACCGCATTCAGCGACGCGCCCCTAAGCGTGTTGCCGACGGGCCTGTGCAGATCACTCGAAGGCGCCGCACGCGCCCGCGGGGGTTCGGATATGCCAACGAGTGATCGCACTGAGCTGCAGGTAGTCCGCGTGAAAGACACGGACACGCAGAGGGCGCTCGAAGATGCCCGCGAACGCAACAAGGCGGCGCAGGCGCAAGGCTTCGCGGGTGTGGACGTCACTGTGACCTTTACCGCTGCGGCGGCCCAGACCTTCTCTCACAAGCTCGGGCGCCAACCGATTGGCTGGTTCGTGCTGGACGCCACCGGAGGCGCTCCGCTTCTGCACCGCACCGCCTGGGACACCAGAACCCTTACCCTCTACTACGCCGGCGGATTCACGGTCGTGGCGAAGATCAGGGTGTTCTGATGCCCCTGCAGCGCCAAATCATCAACATCCCGGTCGGAGCTGGCGTGGACGAAATCGCCGGCAGCATGGGCACGCCCGCGGGCAAGTTCGCCGTGGCGACCAACGCCCGCATTGTCGACGTGGGGACCATTGAGCAGCGGCCCGGGTATGCGGCCATGGCCGCAACGTGCCTCGACGGTAGCAGCGTGGTGAACGCACGGCGCCTCATGCGCTGCGGCGACGAGATTCTTTTGGACGACGGCAACGCGATCTATACCTACGTTGCAGACGCGGACAAGTGGCGCGCGGTGGATCACATCAGCGAGGCCACCATTGCCAAGCGCATCCCGGGTGAGAAGGGATTCCCCGCGCAGCTCTGCAACTGCGACGCAACGTGGTGTAGCGGAATGTACGCGCATGCTTGGGTTGGTCCGGTGGCCGGAGCCGCGGGCAGCTACGTCCACGTACGGCTTACCGACGAGATCACGGGCGCACGCCTTGAAACTACGACTTGGGTCTGTGCGCTCTCGTCGCAGGTTCGCATCTTCGCCCTGCCGTCGACAACGAAGGTCGTTGTTTGGTACACGCGAATCAACATCGTTGGCGGGGCTCGTGAGCTTGTCTTCCGATATGTAGACGTTGCCGCGCCGATCACGTGGTCTGCCGAGGTCACCGTTGTTTCCCTCGCGCTCAATACGCCGTGGGACGTGCAGCCGATGTCCAGCACGCGCTCTATCGCCATCTATACTGGCGCGGGCGCGGGCGCTGCGGTGATGGCTGAGATTGACACAGCGGGCATGGTGTTGGACTCGGTAGCGGTTACCTTCACCACGACAAGCGTCGCGACTATCTGCTACGACTCAAGCGGCGATTGCCTGTACGCATCGTATTGCGCCCCGACCCCGAACGGGCTGCGCATCGCGAAGGCGACCCGCCTGCTGGGTCTTGCGCTGTCGTGGGACAATCAGCTTGACGCCGACGTGTACACCGCAGCGGTGCCCATGACCCGTGTTGTGGGAATGACGTACATCAACGCCGTAGGGGCGCGCGTGGTCTGCAGCATCAACGCGGATACTGCCCGCCCGGCGCAGACCCGGGCCACGATCACGAACAACGCGGGCGTGGTGTCTGCAACGGTATCGACCACCTACCACGTGCAGGCGATGGGCGTTCCGCGGTGGATCGGGACCCGCCTTTACGTGGTCGGGTATCTGGCCCCCGCAACATCTGTCGGCACAGGGACCCTGGTCCTTACCAATCCGCCGCAGCACGCCGCGTACCTGTTCGAGGTCCCGGATGCTGCGTGGCCCATGCGCCCCGTTGCGCGCATCGCATGGGCTCAAGCGCAGCCTGGCGGGACACAGTCGATGCCGATCGGGCTGAACCTGTGCACCGTTGGCTACGTGTCCGCGGTCTCGCTGCTGAGTGAGAATTTGTCCGTTGCAGCGACGCCCGCAGAGCAGCAGGAAGGGTTCGACCTGTACGCGCTCGACTGGACGCCGGAATACGCCCCGCTTGGGGTTGAGCAGGATGGCGAACTCATCATGAGCGGCGGGGTTCCGAATTGCTACTGCGGAGACCGTGTTGGGGAGTACGGGTTTCACTACTACCCGAGCGCGGTGCACGAAGTGACAGCGGTTGCCGGGGCACTGCCCGCCGGAAGCTACGGCTACGCATTCTGCTTCGTGCACCGCGATGACAGGGGCGTGCTGCACAGGTCCGCGCCAACGTACCTGCGCGCAACGGCCGACGGCTCGCACGAGGTTGCGCTCTACGTCACGCAGTATTGCACCACGACCCGGATGGACCTGTCGGACGCAAGCTACCCGGTCGAGATCGAGATGTACCGCACCCTCGATGCCGGGTACGTCTATTACCACGTAAGCACGGCACAGGGCAACCCGGCTGCGCACACCTGCGTATTCAGCGACATCGGCACCATTACGGCGGCAACGCTGATCGCTCGAAGGCAGCTGTACACGAACGGTGACGTGCTTCCGAACAAGGCCCCGCCAGCGTTCAGGCACGTTGCGGTTCACAACAACCGCCTATGGGGTATCTCATGTGACGATGTTGACAGAATCTGGCTGTCGAAGCTGGCGTCACTGCGCGAGGGGCAGGGGTTCGACGAGCGCTTGTCCACGCGCGTGCTCGGGTCCGAGCTTATGGCCCTTGCTTCGCTGGACGGCAAGCTGCTTGCGTTCGGGCGCCATGAGATATCGGTGTTCTTTGGTTCGGGCCCCACGGACACAAACCAGAACAGCGACCTGTCAGACCCGCAACCGGTGTCGAGCGAGCACGGGTGCGTGGACGCCCGGAGCGTGTGTGTGTTTCCCGGTGGCGTCACGTTCCAGGGCAACGACGGTCTGCTGTACGTGGTCGAGACCTCGATGCAGGTCAAGTGCGTCAGCCTCCCCGTCTACGACACGCTGCATACCTATCCCATCATCAACTCCGTTTCGTACTCGCCTGACGATCATGAGCTGCGCGTGGTCTGCACCAAGTCGGCAATCGCCACCAGCTGCGTTCTGGTGTGGAACACACTGATGGATCAGTGGCACGTGTGGATGCCCAAGAATGCGGCGGGCGCGTATCCCCCGGCCGTTGGCGGTACGATGATAGCGTGGTCGGGCGAGCCGGACCGGTTCGCTATGCTGCTCACGTCGGGCGTTGTCCTGCGTGAGAGCGGGTATGTGGACGCAGACGCAACGTACCCGACCGTTACCCTTCGCACGGGGCCGCTGGCCCTGTCGGGCGTGCAGTCGTTCCAGCGGGTGTGGGACGTTGGCGTTCTGTTCGAGAAGCTGGTGCAGGCGTCCAGCAGCGACGTTGTGCTTACCGCCTACAACGACCATCTGACGGGCTCCAGCACCTGGACCAGCACGTGGACCGCAGCCGAATGCACGTCGGCGCAGACCATGCCCCGACTGCAGCTCAACGCACACGTGCCTGTTAGCTCGCAGAAGTGCGAAGCGATCGCGCTGCAGATCGCGTGGACGCCGGTCGGCGGCAAAAACCAGCGACTTCAGGCGCTTTCGCTGCTGATTGGCGCGAAGGCCGGAAAGCCCCGGATCCTGCCGGCGGCTGCGAGGAAGTGACCATGAGCGTATTCGAACCCGGTTCATCGGACGACACGCGGTACAACAACAACGTCACGTCGGGCGGGGCGTGGGGCTCTATCAAGCACGACGCGGGCGCAGCGTGGGACAACACCTACGGCGGCATCTTCGACGCGCTCAAAGGCCCGCAGGCCCCCGAAGTCAATCCGGTGAGCTACGACTGGAGCGGGTACAACAAGGGTCAGCAGAATCAGCAGGCACTCAACGAGATGCTGCTGGCTCGGGCGCGCGGACAGGGCCCGTCCGTTGCAGAGGGCCAACTGGCGCAGGCAACGAATGCGAACATGGCGGGGGCGCGGTCCATGGCCGCATCGGCCCGGGGCGGCGCCATGCAGCAGCAAGCGGCGCAGCAACAGGCGCAGATGCAGGGCGTGAACACGCAGCAGCAGTCGGCGGGGCAGGCCGCAACGCTGCGCGCACAAGAGCAGCAGGCCGCTATGAGCCAGTATGCCAACGCGCTGCAGGCCCAGCAGAACACCGAGGCCCAGCGACAGATCGCCCTTGGAAATACGCAACTCGGAATGACCAACGCCGAGACGGGCAGATTTGAGCAGAAGCGCCAGGCGCAGTCGCAGGGGCTTGGAAATATCGCCGGCATGGCGATGGGCGCGGCCTCGATATTCAGTGACGAGCGCGCCAAGACCGACGTTCACGACGCGGAGCGCGACGTAGCCGAGATGTTCCAGGCGCTGCACGCCAAGCGGTTTGAGTACAAGCCCGGCATGGGCGAACCCGGGGAGCACGTGGGCGTTATCGCGCAGGACCTGGAGCGCACGCCCGCAGGCAGAACGCTTGTTGAGCACGACACGGACGGCATGCGAACGATTGACCCGCAGCGCGCCCTGATGTCGCTGCTGGCGGCGGGCGCGGACATCTACGACCGGCTGCGCAGGCTGGAAGGGGGCCGGTGATGGCTAATCCGTTCACGCCTGGAACCCAGGAGTTCATTCAATACCAACTGGCCCACCCGGAAGACGTGCCGCCTTCACAGGCCGCTGCGCCGATGCCGATGGCGCAGGCCGCCCCGCCTTCCCCTGCGCAGGGAACGCCCGGCGCGATCCAAGCGCAACTGGCGGGCGCTGCACCGCAGGGTGAGTCCTACGTGCCGGGTGGCAGGCTGTCTGTGCCTACCGTGCCCGCCAACGCGCCGCCGCAGGGCAACGTGGCAGTGGCAATGGGCCTACCCGCCGCGGATATGAATGCCCCACAGGTAATGGCGAGTCCGAAGCCGGGCACCATGGACCCAAACTCCCGCGTGATGTTTCCGCAGGGCGGCCAACCGCAGCAGGCCGGCACATCTCCCCTGCCCTTGCCCCCCAGCGGTGGCGGCGGCGGACCCGTTCGCGTCATCCCGGGCAGGCGCACGCCGCAGTCCTGGGCCACCACGACGGAGCAGGGCGTGCAACTCAGTCCCGAGACACTGGCATCCTACGAGCAGGCCGCGGATCAGCGGAAGCAGGCGCAGCAGATCGCGGAGTCGGCGGCGACAGACGAGCGCTACGTGAGAGAGGAAGCGGGCGAGCGCGAGGTAAACGCCGCGATGACTGCCGCGGAGAAGCGAGAGCGGGCCGACAAGATGCGCGCCTACGACATGGAACAGGCGCAGAAGAAA
The DNA here is from genome assembly GCA_041648665.1 of bacterium. NCBI lineage: Bacteria > bacterium. Next base: position 23,535 of record JBAZOP010000024.1, read on the forward strand.
TACGAGGCTGCGAAGGTCATCGACCCGAATCGACTGTGGGAGAATAAGAGCGGGTTCAGTAAGGCAATGGATGTAGTTGGGGCGATTGCGGGCGGCATCCTGGTGGGCATGGGGCGCACGTCGACGAATCAATACCTCGACGCGATGGAGCGCGCGGCGCAGCGTGACGTGCAACTGCAGCTCAAGAACCTGGAGCTCGCTGGCGACGACATCAAGAGCATGTACGGCCAGTGGGACCGCGAGGATCAGAAGGTCGCTGCGGGCGAAAAGGCCCGGCTGGAAGATGCCCTGAAGCAACTGGACTACCAGCTGTCTGGCGTCAAGGGCCAGCAGCAGCAGGCCGCCTACCTCAACGCGCGGGCAGACCTGCAGGAGCGCATCGGAGACCGCGATCTCGCCCTCGCGAAGCAGACGCAGGGCAAGACCGTTGTGCAACGCCACGACGTGATGACCAAGCCGCAGACGATCGGCGGGGGCGGGGGCGGGTCGCGCGACTGGATGCGGACCGTTGCCGGCATTCCTCCCGAGAAGCTCAAGGACTTCTGGGCAGCATACAAGCTCAACGCCGAGACACCGGGCATGACCAAAGACAAGGCGATGGAGGCCACTGTCCGGCAGTTCAACGCCAGCGGCGGGATTACGCTTGGTTCGGGGAAGGAAGGAAGCGGCCCCGCTGCACCAGGAGATCAGTCACTGTATGTGGCGGGCGCGTTCGGCGGAAAGGGCGGATACGCGCGCACGCCCAAGGACGCGGAGACGCTCAAGGTGGGAATGACGGCTGCCAACCTATACCTTTCCAACATCAGGCGGCTGCGGCAACTGCGCCAGGAGACTTTCCTCAACCGGATTCCGGGCAGTCAGGCACGCAAAGAAGCTGAGATCCTTGTGTCGCAGAACATAGTGGCGCGCAAGAAGATGGACGAACTCGGCGTCATTGCCGGCCCAGACATGGGCATCATTCTGCCGCAGACCGGCGAGGGCGCGCTCGACATAATCTCGCCGAACATGGACAGGGCGCTTGATGTCATCGAGAGTTCCACCGTAAATGGGCTGGAGACCACTCACCGAAACTACGGAATGGTCCCCGGGACAGAGAGCGTGCAGAGTGGATCCCTCACCGGCACCGTGACCGGCACGAGCGCACCCGCCCCGAGGACCGGCACCACCCCCTTCCGGAAGGCCGGCGAATGAGGGTTGTTGACGCCAAGGGCCAGATCCTCGACCTGCCCGATGAGCAGGCGTGGGCGGGGCTGCGATCGGGCGACTACGGGCTGCAGCCGGGCTCTGAGGTAGCGGTCCGGTCCGACAGAGGGACAATCGGCACCGTCAAGGCCGAGAACTTGGGCACGGCGCTGCAGGAAGGCTACGCGCCCATTGCGCAGGCTGAACTGCAGCATGAGGAAAAGCGCCTACGAGCCGAATCGGTCGGCGGGGTCGCGGGCACCATCGGGGCGGGACTCCTTCGAGGAGGCACCCTTGGCGGGTCCGACGAGGTGATTGCAGCCCTTGGCGGGCCCGAAGCACAGCGAGCCCTGAACGAATACCGCGAGATCAACCCTTGGCTATCCGTGGGGGCCGAGGTCGGTGGGGCGTTGATTCCCGCGCTGCTTTCGGGCGGCTCATCCGGCGCTGTCACGGCGGCAGAGGAAGGCTCCGCACTGGCCCGGGGCGCGTCTGCCATTGGCCGCGGAGTGCTGGCCCCGGCTAGGCTGCAGCAGGGCTTGGGCACGCTCGCAGAACACGGCGTGGCCGCGCTTCTGCCCGAAGGCGGCAGCCTGCTTGCCCGGGGCGCCCGCACCGTCCTGCCCGACATGGCCCGGGGCGTGGCAGAGGGCGCGCTGCAGGGTGTGGGCAACACCATTACCGAACACGCGCTTGGCAACCGCGACCTTACCGCCGAAGCGTTGATCGCCAACATCGGACACGGCGCCGTCATGGGCGGGGCGCTTGGCGGCGGTATCGGAGCGCTTCGGTTCGGGGCCGGTGAGGCGCGCAAGGGGCTGGCTGCCCTATTGAGCCGAGGGGCCACAGAATCGCCGTTGCCGGCCCTGGGGACTGCCGCGGAGGACGCGCTCACCACCCGCACAAGGGCCATGATCGGGCAGGATGCGGAATCGGCTGCAGCCGTTGGGATGCGCGACACCATGACCGCGCAGGGCGGCGGCGGACAGATGACCGCCAAGGTCTACCACGCGCTGCACGACACGGACGGGGAGATCGCGGGCGCACTCAGGTCGCAGCAGACGCGCGAGATCATGCTCCGCAATGCGGACCGTGAGGCAGACAGGCTCGCGATGGACGCGACCCGGCACTACGACGCGGGCGCGCGAGCTACTGAGATGGTTCAGGAAGGCGTACTGCGCGGCACGGCCAAGGATGCGCAGATGGCGAGACTAGTCGATGAAACCCGTGCGCCGCTGGCCGCAGACCGCGCACAGGGCGTTCTGGCTGACGTGTACGCGCTGCGGGACACGATCGCCATGGACCCGCTTGCGCCGAAGCCGCTCATCGGCAAGGTCAACGCTATTGCCGAGGGGTACAACACGCTGCTTTCGCGCGCCATGGCCGCAGACGATGGCGTGGCTGGAAAGCTGTTCGCTGAACTCGACAACCTGAAATACGACGTTGGTAAGCTCGCGTCGAACACGGGCGGAAAACACGGGCTCGTGCTGGAAGGCTTCTACAACAACAGCCTAAAGCCGCTTCTGGAAGACTCCACGATATGGTCCAAGGCCGCCGAATCGCAGAGGGCCATCAACGGACCGTACTCGGCGTGGATCGGGTACAAGCGCGCGGCAATCAGCCGGTTTGAGGATTCGTTCGGCAAGAAGCCAGCGGCTACCTCGTTTGACGAGCTGCTGGAGTCGGACCCGGCCACCCTAAAGTCCCTGTTCAAGCAGATCGGTGGCGCCGAGTCCGTCAAGCGGATGGAGCTTCTGGATAACCTCGCCAACGCCCAGAAGCAACTGGCCGCCGCCGCGGAATCCGCCTACGCGCTCACGCCCGCTCAACGCAAAGCCGTACAGGCCATGCGCGACTCGACCGACGCTTACCACGGCACGGTCAAAGAGGCGCAGGCCAACATGGCCCTGATTCGCAAGGCCGAGGAAGCGGAGGCGCAGGCCGCTTCCCCCCTGTCCAAGGCCGTCGGCAAGATTCCCGGGGCCGGTCCGCTGCTAGAGCTCGCGTTCTCAACCAACCCCGTCACGCTCGCGCGGCACACCGAAAGCGTGATGGCGCTCGGCCAGCGCATCAAGACCCTTGTCGGTATCGACTCCGTAGCGCGGGCCACCACCACGCGCGTTACCGATGCTGCGAAGAAGATCGTCGGCGGGTCCGGCCATGGCCCAGGGAAACGCATCCAGCATGTTGCCGAGAAATCTACAGAGAAGGCGATAGAGGAGCACGGTAGACCACCGCGATATCCGTCGGCCGTGTCGTTTGCGGTCAAGACGATCGGGCCCAATCCAGAAGACCGCGCCAAGGGCTACGAATCCAAGCGCAAGGATCTGGAAGCCATCGTCAACGACCCGCGCCGCGCCCGCTCGGCCGCGGCGCACATATCGCAGGATGCGCCTGGCGTGGCCGACGCGGTAGCCCGTTCGCTGCAGCAGCAGGCGAAGTATCTGCTTGACAGCGCGCCCAAGGGACCACCCGTGAGCGCACTTCAGCCCGAAGTGACGATGCCCCCAAGCGACGCGCAGATCCTGTCATGGCTGCAGCGGCTATCAGCAGTGGACCACCCGGACGCCACGCTACGGGACATCTCCGAAGGCGTAGCGCCCGCAGAAACGATCGACGCGTTCGCGGCAACGAATCCCGCCCTGTATGGCCTGCTCCGCGCGACTGTGATTCAGCAGATCTCGCAGCAGACGGGGCCGCTGGACGCTGAAGCGGAGCGGCGCATTGCCGCGGCCCTCGGCATCCCGGCCGACCCCGGGCGCGTGCAGTCGTACCAGCAGACATACGCGGCGGCACACGAAGCGCCGCGACCGAAACCAATGCCGCAAGGCAAGAACACGGATCGGCTGTCTTCAGCCGCCGATCGGATTGAACGAGGAGAAGACTGATGGGAACCGATCTATTGACTGTCACGCCTGCGTGGGTGGAGCATTCCGCAAACCGGCTCGCAATCGCCGGATGGGAATCGATCGCGATCAACCACCCCGAGCTGTCCGTGCTGCTGCAGACCATGCTGGGTCGCGAGGCCTACGCCAAGGATGCGGCGGCTACGGCGCAGTCCACCGCGAACGACGCGCACGCGCACGCCGTTGCGGCCCTCGGGTATCTCGGCTCGCTCGGTACAGATATGCTGGCCACGGACGACGACGGGCTGGCGATCAAGATCAAGAATCGCACGGGCGCCGCCACGGTCAAAGGCCAGGTTGTGCAGCTTCACCGTACCCTGCGCGAGATGTCGGGCGACGCGGGCGCACAGTGCAGCGCATGGGCCACCGCTGGCGAGAGCGAGGCCAACACGGACGCGGGCCAGCTCTACTTCGATGTGACGGTTCCCAATACCGTCACCTACTATTACGGCGGCCTCACGGACGCGCCCACGGTCTACCACTACCACGGCGTCACGGACGCCCCCACGGTCTACCACTACCACGGCGTCACGGACGCCCCCACGGTCTACCACTACGAGGGCGTCACCGATGCCCCGGTGGTCCTGTACTGGGAACTGACGGTTGACGCCCCAGTGGTCCTGTACTGGTCCCTGTGGCTCGACGGCGCCGACGCGACGGTCACGGTCTACAGCGATGCGGCGATGACCGTTGCCGTGGCCGAAGGCGCACTGGTGGGCGACGGCGGCGGCGCAATCGTCCTGGCAGAGGTGGGCGGTTCGGGCATCACCGGGACGGTCACGGTAGCGGCGGGAATCACCCCCGACACCGGGACACTGAGCATCCTCGATGACGTGATCACCGAGGGCGGCGACTCGCTGGCGCAGTGCTCTCTGTGGACGATCGTCGGCGAGGCGCAGACGATGACAACCGTCAACGTCTACTCCGATGCAGCCAAGACCGTACTTGAGTGCACCGGTACGGTCGATCACGACACCGGCGGCGCGATTGTGCTCGCAGCGACCGGCGCAATCAGCGGGACGGTCACGGTCGACGCGGATGCAGTGGAGGATACCGACGGGGCCAACACCCTGTCATGCCTCGACGACGTGATCACGCCTGCCGGCGACGCGCTGGGGCAACTCACGCTCTGGACCGTCGTGGGCGAGGCGCAGACCCTCTACACCGTCAACGTCTACGACGACCTGGCCCACACCACGCTGCTCTGCACCGGAACCGTCGACCACGATACCGGCGGCGTAGCCGTTGTCCTGGCCGAATTTGGCGGCTCTGGCATCTCCGGTACCGTCGATGTCGTGGCCTCTGCCGTGGACTCCACCGCAAATGCCAACACCCTCTCAATCCTGGACGATGCAATCACCGAGGGCGGTGACGCGGGCGCAGCGTTCGCGAACTGGACGATCGCGGGTGAGCCGCAAACCATGTACACCGTCACGGTCTACGATGATGTGGGCCACACCACGGTTCTTTGTCAAGGCACCGTAGACCACAGCACTGGCGGCGCGGGCGTCGTGCTGGCCGAGGTGGGCGGAAGCGGTATCAGCGGTACCGTCGACGTTGCTGCGGCTGCAGACGACTCGGTAGCGGACGGAAACACGCTGTCCATTCTCGACGATGTGATCACCGAAGCCGGCGACGCAACGAATGAGTTCCTGAACTGGGCAATCGCTGGCGAACCCCAGACCCTATACACCGTGTCGGTCTACGACGACGTGGCGCACACCACGCTTCTTGCACAGGGAACGGTGGACCACGACACGGGCGGCATCGCCGTCGTGCTTGCAGCGGTCCCGCCGTCCACAGTGGCCCTCACCGTTGACGTGATTGCGAGCGCGACCGATTCGACGGCGGACGGAAACACGCTCTCGATTCTCGACGACATCATCACCGAAGGCGGCGACGCGGGCAACTGCTTCGCCAACTGGACTTGCGGCGGCTACCCCCCGACCATGTACACCTTGTCGGTCTACAGCGACGACGCGGGCGCGCACCTTTTGTGTCACGTCGTTGTGGACCACGTTGCCGGCGGCGCAGGGCTTGTGCTTGCGTCCGACAGCGCGGAATTGGTCACGGGCACCGTCGATGTGATTGCGCTGGCCACCGACGATGCCGTCGCAGCCGCGAACACACTCACGATCACTGCGGGCGTGCTGGTGGAGGCTGGTGACGCTGGCGGCTGCTTCAGCAACTGGACGATTGCCGGCAGCGACCAGACGCACGTCTACGTGTACATGGACGCCGCGAAGACGGTTGTGGTCTGCCACGGCTCGATCGACAACACGACGGGTGGAACCATCACCCTTGCGGCTGTGGGCGGCTCGGGCCTCACCGGAACCGTGGTTGTGATTCCCGCCGCCATCGCAGACGCCGCCGCAGACAACATCTTGTCATATTCCTACGGCGGCTCGTTCCAGCTCACGCCCGCCAACGGCGACGACGTGGCCGGTGTGGTCTACGAGGCCGGGGTCGCGGACGGGGCCGACACGTGGGTCACAATCGCGGGCAAGGCATACGTGCTGCGAGAGCCCCTGAGTGGAATCGCTGCTTCGTCTTGGGTCCGCACCGGGGCGACTACGCCCGGCTATTGCGAAAGTGAGTGGGACTTCGCTGCGGCTCGTGCGCAGCAACAGATCGGATACGCATTGGAACGGGTTGCCGCGGGCGGCGCAGCGACGGTGCTCGTAGAACTGGCTAGGAGGTAGAGAGATGAGAAGGGTACTGTTTGATTTCCACAACGCGGCAGCGGCGACCACGTATTGGCCTTCAGCAAGCGGTGTACAGGCCGCCCCGGGCCTGACAGAGTTTCACACGCAACTGGACCTCGTGGGGTCCGGCGGCGTCACCTACACCGTAGAGTGGACTGGCGACGACTCCAGCAGCACGGGGGCGCAGCTCACCGCGGACGCCTGGAAGGACGTGACCAGCTCGTGCCGCAACCTCGTCACGGGCGGCACAAGGTTCGCGGCCTCGTGGGTGGACTCCACATGCGTCCTGGATATCTCGCACATCACGTCGGGCCGGTGGCGTGTCAAGCGCGTCACCTCCGACGCGACCAACGACGGGCGCGGATCGATCATGACGGGGGCGGCTGCCCACAACGGACTTGTGGACGTGGCGTCCTCTGCCCTTCCCGACGACGCCGCGACCGAAACGACACTTGCCGCCATCGAGGGCGACACCTCCAACATGTCCCCGGCCTACTACCCCACCCGCGGCGCAACCGGCCCGGCGGGCGGGGTGTGTTTGACGCTGCCGATTGCCGGCACGAGCTCGTACAATGCGCCGCTTGTCCACGATATGGACACCGGTGCAGGTACGGCGTATGGCCTCGGCGTCTCCATCCGCAAGGCCGGCGCGGGCGGGTCTTCGGCCCTGTTCGTCACCGCAACGGATCGTGGGTTCGTCGGTATCACCGATGGCACCAACAACATGCCCACGATGGACGCGGCGGCGCGTGCGGGCTACATGCAAGTGACGGACGGCACAACGACGGCGAAGGTCACCGCGGCATCGACGGCGGCTGTGGCGACCGACCCTGGGCAGGTCGTGTCCCTGTCCCCCAACAGCCCGATCCGCTCGCATTGCGGTACGTGGACGCCCGCAACCGCTGCGGCACCGGCTGACTCGGCGGTCATCAGCGCAGCAGCGTGCAAGGTTGGGCGCGTGATGGCGGTCAACACGCACGCGACCATCACCTACTACCTGATGATCTTCGACTTGGCGGCGGTACCCGCCGACGCAACCGCTCCCCGGTACCCCGCAATCCCGCTCACCCCGGGGCAGGCTGTGGTGCTGGACTTCGGCGGAACGGCGCACGCGAACGGGCTGTGCTGGTCCGATAGCACGACGGTCGCGACCAAAACGATCGCAGCCACGACGCCTTTCCAGGTGTCGGCCGAGATCGTCTGATGCGCCGCATGGGTCCAGGGATCGGGGTCCTTGTCCCGGGCTGGGACCCCGATTCTCACAGCATGGGCATCCAGTCCGGCGATTCGTTCGTCCCCTGGCGTATCCCCGGCTGTGCGCTTGCCGCCTGCACCAACTCGGGCGTGTACGGCTCGACGGTGGTCGCGTTTCCGGCGGATCCGTGCGTAAACGGGACGTTCGCCGTCGATGCGACTTGGGCCAAGGGCGCGGACTGGACGATCAACGGCGGTGTCGCAAAGCACGCGGCAGTCGGCGCCAACGATCTGACGCAGGCGTGTCTCACCGTCGGCAACACGTTCATCATCACGTACACCGTCACGCAGCAAACCGCGGGCAATATCACGGTGTACGCGGGCACGACCGCGGGCACTGCGCGAACCGCACCGGGCACGTACACCGAAACGCTCCTTTGCGCGGGCAATACCACGCTCGCGTTCAAGGCGGATGCGGCGTGCGATGCGTGGATCGATAACGTGGTCTTGCAGCCGCGGAATGCAGCATCCTTCACCGACCTCTCCGGCAACGGCCACCACCCCGTGCAGGCCACGGCGAACAAGCAGCCGTTGTGGGTGGCGTCTGGAAGTGGCGGCGTGCTTCGGTTTGACGGGACAGACGATTATCTGAAGGCCGCCGCGTTCACGCTCGATCAGCCCGCGCATGTGTTCGTGCTCGGGAAATACACGACGGGCGCGGGGACCGCGTATCTGTGGGACGGGAACGCCGCGGACAAGGGGGCGTGCTATCGCGTAGCTGCGCCCAACAACAATTCATACGTATATGCGGGAGGCGGCGCGGCCATCTCACTGGCGTCGGCTAACTCCACTTGGTATGTGTATGATGCAACCTACAATGGAGCATCGAGCCTAGCGGGTCTGAATGGGGCGGTTCCAAGCGGTGCGAACATAGGAGCAAACAACCCTGGCGGATTCACGCTCTGTGCTGCTGGCAGCGGCAACGCGAGGATCGCGGCCGATATCGCCGCTGTGATTGTCTTCAGCCGCGCCCTTGCCGAACCCGACCGCCAGCGTGTCGTGCGGTGGCTCAACCGCCAGAAAGCGATGCTCGCGCTATGAGCAAGATAGCAATCTGCACCACAGAGAAGGACGCCAAGGCAATCCAGGCCGCAGATGACGCCGCGGGGCACTTGCCTTGGCCGTCTGTCTATCTCGACGGCAGGCCCTGTCCCGGCATATTCACCCTGCACCGCTACGACGTGACCGCGAAGCCAGACGGCAAGGCGTTCGCGTTTCCGGTCGATGACACGTACGCGGCAAAGGCGGGCGTGACCGTCACCGACAAGCTCGATGCAAGCTGGACGGCTGAGACTGTCGAACCGAAAGAGCCAGCGGGCAAAGAGGTGGTGAAGTGAGGCTACGTGCTCGCAACGAAGTGCGGCGCGTGAGGACCGGGTGCGGAGTCGAGCCCGTTGCCCGACAGATCGCGAACGAAGCAGGGTACACCTTCGGGCGGCAAGAACAGCAGATCGACCGTGCCATCGGGTCGCAGCACGCGAACCCGGTGATGTGTGCCCATGCGAATGTCTGCGCTGCCAACGTCACGAACGCGCCACGAATGCTCGCCCGGGTTGCTCAACACCTCGTCAGGCAGCGCGTCGCGCCAGTGCTGCATCGAGCGCATCACGGCAACGCGGTCGTGGTCGCACAGAACCTTGGGGGAGTAGACCATCGGGCCAACGGCGCACATTGGCTCGGTCGGCAACTCGGCGGGCTTCGTGAAGTCGGCAGGTTCGTCGAATCTCATGCCCATAACAATATCCCACGAATCGCGCACCCGCAACGCATAACGCCCCTCGCGGGCTAGGAGAACCGACATGCAAACTGCACTTGAAACCCTCGGCTCCGCAGCGTTCGCGGCAACCGTCGTTGCCCTACTTCGCAAACGCTGGCCCGCCCTTGACGGCTGGTACGTGACGGCGATCTATGCCGCCCTTGCCGTCGCGGTGGCCCTTCTCACGCACTACTCCGCAGCCCTGCCCGCGGAGGTGTGGACCGTGCTGCAGATCGCGGCCGGGATCGTCGGCACACAGGGCGCGATCACGGCGGCGCAGCAGGTGGCGGCGAAGGCGAGCGTCACGAACAACACGATCGCGGTCACGTCCAGCGACCCGGTGATCGTCGAGCCCGACACGAGCAAGACGGACCCGGGTGCGAGCGGGGAGTGAGATGAGCCGCAAGCGCAACAGATCGAGACGGGCTCGGCAGGACAACCCCATGCCTCTTCCGCCGCTCGTCTATGATCTGCCCGATTCGCCGGTTCTCACAGAAGAGGACATCGCCCGCATTCGCGCTGAGTCCCACGAGTGGCGCACAGCATTCGAGCGCAAGACGCGCTGGATGGTGGTGCCGGTATGAGCGTCCCCTCCATACTCGCGTACCTGCTCGCGCTGCTCATAGCGGCGGAGGGGAAGTCCTGACATGCCCCCTCCCCGCACACAGACACTCGACCCGGAATCGTGCCCGGAGCATGCCCGCCATTGTGAGCGGCTCGATCGGTGCGACAAGCGCTTGGAGCTTGTCGAGGCGGGCGAGAAGGATCATGAGCACCGGGTCACTGTCCTCGAAACGGAATCGAAGTCTCGCACCAAGTCGCTGAACGCGATTTTGCCAACCGTTGTCGCGGTGCTGTCCGCGATAGGCACCGTCTATAGCCTACTGAAAGGGCACCGCCCATGACACTCGTACACAAGACCCGGATCGCTTCGGTCGTGCTCGGCTCAATCGCAGCCGTGCTCACCGCTGCAACACTTGCTCTCGCGGCCCTGCATGGCTGCACCCCGGCGCAACAGCAACTCGGCGCGCGGCTGGGGCTCGCGGGCGGCGAGATTGCGTGCGTGATCGCTGCGCAGTGCAGCGGGATCGTGGTCGCAGATGAGCTCGCAGACTTCTGCCGCCTCAGTGCAGACGAAGTGCGCAGGTACCTGGACGCCGAAGCCGACGCCGGCGAGGGGCCCAACTGTCCGCTCGAGGACGGAGGCGGGCAGTGATCCGCACGGGCCTGGAGTACGACTCGGGCATCAGCCGCGGGACAGACGCCCGTGACGCCGCACTGCTGCGCGCCCTGCTCGATGCCGCCCGGATCCGTGGGCAGGTCGTGCTGGTCGACAGGTATCACGACGGGTGCATCGTATGCGTGGGCGGCGAGCGGCAGACGTCCGAGGGCCGGGACATGCGCGAGGCCATCGCGGTCGCGTGCACCCGGATCGGGCTTGACCCGGAGCCGCCCGCTCAGACGATCCGCGCGCCCGAGACTGGCAGCACAGAGGAGGGCGGGCCGTGACACCCGATCTCCAATCCTGGTACGACGATCTGCACTACCGCCGCGAAGGCGAAACCGACGCGGAGCACATCTGCCGCGTCGTGCGAGAGCTCGACGGCGTGTCGCTGCACTCGCACCGTGAGAAGCTGGACGCGCTGTTCTGCAGCATCGAGAGCGAGTCCAGGGCGAAGGTGGTCGACACGTGGGAGACCAACTGCGCCTCGAGCGCGTGGGCCATCATCTGGCTGCTCGGCGGGTTCGCGGACCCCGACGACTTGGTGCTGTCGCTGCGCGTGGGAGAAGCGATGTCCAAGCTCCGGGGCAAGTGCGCGCACGCCTTGGCACCGTCGAGGGACTGGCGCGACGTGACGCCGGGCTGCATGCTCTGCTACTGGTCGAGCGGCAACGACGCCCATATCGAGTGGGCGCTGTCAGCCCCGGACGCGGCTGGGCTTGCGCTGCACGGAGGCGGCGGGCGGGCTGGCTGCGCGATCACTTGCAGCAAGGAACCGCAGGACATCCGCACGTCTTGGGGACGACGACTGCAAGAGATTTACCTGCCCGAGAAGCTCATCACGCGCGAGGAATTGCGATACCTGCCGGGGGTGTGGGAGCCGTAGCCCGCTCCCGTGAGCGAGGGTCCTACTTGATCGCATCGAGGCTGCGCACCGTCTCATCGATCAGGGCGGGCATCTCGGCGTCCAGCCACGCGGCCCAATCGTCGCCCCATGAGGGGTGGTCGCTGTGCGAGACCTGATCGGCCACGGCCTGCACGTACTCGTCTCCGAGCGCGGCGAGGTCCGAGCGTACGTCGTGGATCCAGGTGATGAGGTCTTTGCGCGTCGCGATGATCGTCATGGTCGTCTCCCCTGTCCAGAGTCCACAGTCCCGCCGCGCGAGAGTGCGCAGCCATTCGCTGATCGTCATGTCCAGATCGTGCGCCCGCTGCTCGTAGCGGAGCCGCTCTCGCTGCGTCACACGGACCTGAATCGTGATGCGGTCGGAGGCCATCACTCGCCCCCCGTCTTCTTCTCTGCGCCGCGATCCCAAGCCATGCAGGCAGCCGTCGGCGTGCCGTCCTCGTGCTGCCACTTGGGCGACGGCTTGCCCGTCTCGACCTGCCAGCTCATCTCGACCACGTCGTCGAAGCTGATGCCGGGGTGCGCGGCCAGGACGGCCCTGCACGCATCCGACGTGCCCTTGCCATCCGCGCGCGCTGCCTTGTACGTGTCGACCGGGCTTTTGTTCGTGTTCATGCTCTCACTATAGCGCGTTTTTGGCTTGTGTCAACATATGTGCTGACGTTTCTGCAAATAGGTAGCACAATGTAGGCACTCCCCGGGCGGGAGGGAGGCGCGGTCCTGATCGGTCACGGCACGTCCCATCCTTCGATGGCGCTGGCATCTGCGGTCGCCAGCCCCGCTGGTCCGCGTCGCGAAGTGCAGCCATGATGTTCTCGACGGTGCTCACCGCCCGCTCCGTGTGGGGTGGGGCGCATTCATGTCGTAGTCATCGAGCGCGGCCTTGACCGTCCTACCCCGCCCGCCGTCCGACTCGATCAGCCCGTCGATGTTCTCGCGCAGGATCGACACGAGCCGGCGCGCGGCAATCAGCTCCCCGAACACTTCGGGTCCGTGGTTGCGCATCGCCACAATCAGATCGGCGTCTTCGCTCGCGCCGCCGCTGCGCATCTCAGAGCAGTGGATGTGGTCGGTGCACACGTAGTGGTCCAGGCCGTCATGTCCGTTGCCCATGCTCGCCAGTAGCCAGTCATCGCCGCTGAACGTCTTGGACGCCTCGTGCCGCCACGGGCGCGGGCTGGCTTCGCGGTACAGTGCGGCCCATTGTTCGATAGTCAGTCCCATTCCTCACCCGCCTTTCGTGGGGTAAACCGGCTCCAGGACGCCGCCGCACTCGTTGCATCTGCATCCAACGATCGGCGCCTTGCGTTTGCCGCAGCGTAGACACTTGCCTCCGAAGTATTCCACGGCTTGCCCAACTGCCACCTCCAGCCCCGCTAGCAGTCGGGCGGCTTCGTCCATTTCCAGCACGGTCACGACCGCGCCGATGTCGATGTAGACGCTGCGTTTGTGTGTGTAGTGGATGTCCATCATCACTCTCCCTTCGCTTCCCGGCGCGGGCTCGACGGACCCTCCCACCTTGGCGCGGGCGGCTCGTAGCTCGCTTGCTGCCTCGCGGTAGTAGTCGGTGCGCAGCGGCGTCGGGTCGCGCATCTCCGGGTGTGCCGCTGCGCATTCGGCTGCGGCCTTGTCCGCCTCCCGATCCAGATATAGAGCGCACGCCTCCCTCTCAGCCGCGCGGCCGGATTCGTAGCCCTTGCGGCGGATTGCGCCGTACACGTCGGGGTCGATGAGGGTCGCACCGCACGTCGTGCAGCACCCGTCCTCGTCACTGCCCATACCCTCGCCACATTGCGGACACCAAAACACATCCATCTCACCCCTCCTTCGCCGCGCGGATGGCCTCGGCGCATATCGCTACGACCTCGTGCGGCTCCAGGTGTTCTGCCAAGAACAGGCCCCCGATCGTGGCCGCCGCGTGCTCCAGGGCGGCGCGCCAGATTGCGCGGTAGCCCGCGACGGTGCACACGTTCCACTCCGCGGCCTCACGTGCGGCAGTGAAGATGCGATGCAGTTCTTCGTCGGTGGGCATCCCCTTCGTCGTGCTCATGTCGTCCCTTTCAGCGCGGCGGCTAGGGCGCAGTAGGGCGCGTGATGTGCGCCGGGGCGGAATGCTGCCGAACAAATTGGGCAGCAGTCGTCATCGGACCACTGCACCTCCCGCAACACATCCCTTACCCTCTCTGCGTCGGCCTTGTAGCGGTCGCGGGCGGCGGTCAGAGCGTCAACGGTCGCTTCGAGGGTTTTGATTCGCTCATCTATAGACCGCGAGATAGCCCGTGTGCTCACCCCTCGCCCCCCTTCCCATCAAACAACCTTGCCATCTCCCTGATAGCCCCCACAAGTGCCGCGTCCGGTGCGCCCGATTCGTAGGCGCGCACAACCGCGGCGGCGGCGAGGGTGAGGGTGTCGAGGCGTAGGGATTGGTCCTGGTAGGCTCGTGCGATGGCGGGCGCAGCGGTGCGGTATTGGGCGATGAGAGCGGCGTCCGGGTGTTTGATTCCGACGAATCTGCCATCCCACTCATGGACGTAATCCGGCCCCGCTTCTGGCGGCAACTTGGCGAGCGGATACATGATCCCGCTGTCGCAGTTCATGGGCCACTGGAATACGGGTTGCCCGCTTTGCATGCCCCATCGGTCGAACTGCATCACGAAGATTCGGCCACCGTGAATAGTGGACAGATACACATCATGATGCCGCGTGCACCCGTACCATTGCCACTCCCCCGGCGTCGCCTTCGCATCCAGTTCCAGCACGAGCCGTGCGGTTTCTTCGGGTGTCATGTGGCCTCCTTGGCGGGCTCATACGCGACAGCCTGCCGCGCGAGAGCAATCAGGTCGATCGGGGCGGCGTCGTCGGCGGCGGCGCTGGCGGCGTTGGCGGCGGCGTCGGCGGCGTCGGCGGCGCTGGCGGCGTAGTAGGCGGCGTAGTAGGCGGCGCTGGCGGCGTAGTAGGCGGCGGCGTCGGCGGCGTCGGCGGCGCTGGCGGCGGCGCTGGCGGCGTCGTCGGCGGCGCTGGCGGCGGCGCTGGCGGCGTCGTCGGCGGCGCAGGCGGCGTCGTCGGCGGCGGATCTCGATCGGTCCTCCTTCGATAGCCACTTATCCGCCCAGGCGTTCCAGCGCGCGTCTAGACAGCGCCGTTTAGC
>JBAZOP010000025.1 GCA_041648665.1 bacterium
CCGCCTGGCCGGAGAGGATATAGACATCCGTCCCCGGGGTGCGCTTGATGTACACCGGGTCACCGGGAGCCAGGGCCAGGGCGATACCGTCGCTGGTACCGTCTGAGACGCAGCCCAGGACGTTCAGATACCAGATTCCCTCGGTGTCGATGGCTATGAGATCGGTCGCGGCGGCCGCGCTCGCAAACGCCACCCCCACGATGTTCTCACCCAGGAGCACCGGGTCGCCGGCGTCCACAAACCCGTCCGAGTGGTACGGGTGGGAGAGGTAGGACTCCTCGATGTTGATGTGCCGGCCCTCGTAGGTGGAGCTGGCCTCATTGCCAGCCGTTTGGTTGGTCGCAAGGTACTGTGCAGGCATTTATTTTCCTCCTTAGTTACTTGGGTCCTTCCTCCTGGAAGAACCACCAGAAGACCCAGAACAGCCATTCGGTACTATGTACCTTCACGGCTATCAGCTCGGTCTCTTCGTAGGTAACGGGTCCGAGCGCCCACCCGAAAGGCATACCCGTTATGTCGTCCGATACTACGGCGGTAGTGGGGTCGATGTAGACCCTTTGGCCCACGTCGATGTCCACGCCGAAGAACCAGGCTTCGACGTTGAGCCACCACACGCCCTCGGTGTCGATGTTCACCGCTTCAGTGACAGCGGTGGCCGTGCCCATGGACACCCCGCACAGCTCGAAGGTCACGCAGGGGTCGCCCTTGCGGACAAGGTCAAGCCCGGCGTCGTGGTAGGGGTGGGTGAGCACCGACTCGATGATCGAGACATAACGGCCTTCGTTCGTGCTCGAACATTCCTCCCCCGCCTCATGCTTGGTAGCATCGTAAGCGGTAGGGTCGGCCATTACCGGCGGGCGTTCGCGGCGGCCTCAGCCAGCGTCTCGGCGGCTTCCTTCGTCTTGCCCTGGCGTATATACAGCTTCGTGAGGGACTCCTTGAGGGTGCCGTTTCCTTCTCCGCCGCCCGAGCCCATTCCCTTGACCTTGCCGGATTCCGTGAGCTTTGCTACGTACTCTGTTTCGGACTTGATTGCCTCGTCCACGTGCTGCGAGAATTTCTCTTCGTCCAGCTTGCCGTCGGTTACTATGGGCTTCTTGGCCAGGCTCTCATTGAGCCGGGTCTTCGTGATCTCGGGCAGCTCGGAAGCACCGACCTTTTCACGGACGATCTTCTCCGCGGCCCTGAAAGTCTCGGCCTCCTGGAGGCGACCTACCTCGGTGAGCAGGCTTTCCTTTTCCGCTTCGAGGTTTGCCTTGGCCTCCTGCAGCTCCCGGACTTCATCGTCGTTCATTCGCTTAACCTCCTCCATGGTCTTCTTCTCAGCGTATACGGCCTGCTTGATCTCGGAGCGCAGTGACTCGATGAGGTCGGGCCGGGAGCGCTTTATCCCGTCAAGCGTGATTTCACCCCACTCTATGTCATGGGCTTTAGCCTCTTCCTTCCTCGCCGCCTCGAACATCTCCACGATCTTCCCGCCCGCCCCCGGGGTGGTGACGAAGTCCACCGAGCGCACGGCCACGATGTTCTCCACGATAGGCCCCTTGCGGCCCTCGGCCTCCCCCAGCTTGCGGGTGCCGAGCGCGCGGTGTGAAAGACCGATGTGCGGGGCCAGCTCCTCCACGGCGTCCCGGTACGGGCCGAAGACCTTAGCCCTGGCGTAGACCCCCGGACCGTCCGGTCCCATGGGGTCCCAGGCTGCGTCCTCTATGGTCTCAGCCGCAAGGTCCCTGATGGAGCGCTCCGGCCTCTCCCGCTCCTCAGTCCTGGTGGGGTGGTCCCAGTACATCTTCGTCCCGGCCTTGTAAGCCGCAGCCCCCTTCTCCAGCACGTTCGGGCTGTAGTAGCCGGACGCCCCCCAGCCGGGCTCGATGATCTTCACCGGGAGTATGCCGTCATCGGATACGGCCTTCTCGGTGAGGGCCACGAAGTCGCCCTCTATCTCCGCCTCGGCTGACTCGGCCGCTCCAACCGGCACGTAATCTGTTTCCTCTTGCACCTCGACGGGATCTCCGAGCGTTGGCTGCTGGTCCGCGCCGAATGAGTAGGTCACCTTGAAGAGCTTGCCGTCGACTTCGTAAACCAGGTAATCATCGTAGGTGTCCTTTACCCAGGGGCCGTCAACATCGGTGCGGCCCACCCCAGCCTTCTCCCTGACCGCAAAGCGCAGCCGGTCCAGCATCTCGTTTACGCTGAGGCCGGCCACCTCCTTGAGCGTTGCCTTCATCTCTGCACTCTCCTTATGACTCGAAAGGTTTTTCTCGGCCAGCTTATCGGCCTTGGCCTGCGCTTTAGCCTTGGCCTTATCGTCCAACTTGGACTGGGGTATGCGGGCAAGGGCGTTACGGAGGTGGGGCAGGTCCAGCTTGCCCTCCTCGTCATAGACCGGGAAGTGGCGCAGGCTGCGGGGTTTGGTCTTGCCGTCTTCCTTCTCCCCCCCGGGCTCGATGTAGAGGAAGGCGGAATCAGGGAGGTCGTTTATGTATGCGGCGGTCCATGTGGCCTCCCTCAGCTCCTTGACGTGAGCGTTCGCGGCAGCTATGGCCAGGGCCTCGCACATCTCATCCTTGCCCCCGCGCTTCTTCTGCCGGGAGAAGGTGTCATTGGCCACCCGTAGCCAGGCCTCCTTATCCTCGACCTCTTTGAGGTGCGGGTCATCGAGGGTGAACATCAGTCCTCCTTCATCCTGTAATGGACGTCGCAGCGGCAGCCGGGGAAGCGGGGGGAGGCCGCATCGCCGGAGGGAAAGTCCTCATCTATCGGTATCCACCCCGCGGCGGTGTTATCTCTGCAGCCGTCACTCACCCGGGAGTCGCCCGAGTTCATCCAGTACTTCTCCATCTCGAGACCGGCGGCCTGGAGACCTAAAGCCGTCTGCAGGTTGGCTTCCTCATAGGCCATCCTGGACTCGGTCACCGCTACCAGGTGGGCGCGGCTCTCGATATGAAGCTGGGGCTTTAGGCCCGCGAAGCCGTCGAAGCGGTCCTTGATGGCCTTGGCCGTCTTGCCGTAAGACCAGCCCTCATCGGCGGCGTGGGTTAGCAGGGTCCTCATCTGGTCCCGGGTGGTCGCGTCTATCTTCGTCACCATACTGGCGGCATGGTCCTCTAAGAACTTGACCGCCTTTGGGTTATCGAGACTGAAGGCTTTCTCGGCGAAGTCCTCCGCGCCGAACTGGGCGATGAAGTCCTTGGCCGCCTCGTCCATCACCGGTCCCAGTATCTCCACCAGCCCCATAGACATCTCTTCCGCAGTGGCGCCGGAGACTGCGGCCATGATCTTCTCAAGCTCGTCCCGGGCCGATTCCTCCATGGGGTACTCGGCCTTATAGCGCTCGTGCTCCCTTGCGAACACCCGGCCCTGCTCGCTGAACAGCCTGCTCATGAGCTTCTCTATCTTGCGCTCGGCAGGTTCCACTACCCTCAGCTTGTCCGCCCGGGAGACCGCCTCCAGGAAGGCGTCTATGGCCTCAGTCAGCCGAGAGAGCGCGTCTAACGTCAGCAAGGACGTCCCTCATTTCCGTTACCGCCGCCACCATCTGTTGCTCGGCCTCCCCCGGCTCCCCCTCGGGGAACATGTCGTCGAGCAGCTGGTCTATGTTCTCCACGTCCAGGGCTATGAGCAGCATGCGGGAGAGGGTCTTCAGGTCGGGGATGGTCCCCGCGGGGGCTTTCCCGTCCAGGGTGGCAGCTGAGATTATCGCCTTGATAGCGTCGTCCGGGTCGTGCTCCAGGATGGGCGGGAAGTCGCAGGTGACCTCGGCCCGCATGTCCTCCCCGGTTTCGGGGTCCGGCCCCAGCTCGACACCGGGGGGCTCGTCCTCATCGTCCTCTGAGTAAACGAGGTGGCCGTCCAGGTCCCCGTATTTAACGGCCTGGACGATGGCGTACCCGCAGAGAGTGGAGAAGACCGAGGCCCACAGCTTCTGCCGCGAGACGAACTTGAGTTCGGTCGGACGGTCCAAAGATTTAGCCGTGGCGAGCGTCCCCACACTGACGTCCCCGAAGAAGGTCTCCGGCAGGCCCACGGCGGCGGCCACCATGAGCAGCAGGCGCCTGCCGTCCTGGGCGGAGGTGGTGGCGCCCCCCGTCCTTACCGCATCCAGCTTGACCCCCTCGGTGGAGATGAAGGTGGAAGCGGTGAGCGGCGGCGGGTTGGTCTCCCCTGAAGACGTCCCCAGGGTGGTATCGAGCTTGGCCTTGCCAGCGGCTACCCCCGCCGTCCCCCCCTTGGTGGTCAGCGCCCAGGCGAACTTGGCATAGGCCCGGACGATGGTGGACCAGTCACTGAGGAAGTCCTTGTAGGCCCGCGCCCAGTCCAGGGCGGAGTAGACCGCGGGGACCGCGAAGTCCATGTCCGACAGCCCGGTCTCCTTCACCTGGTAGACGGGGCGGTCCCAGTAGATGGGCTTGCCGCCGATGGACTCCAGCCGCTCCTCCGGCTCATAGCCGATGTCGGGATAATACTCGGTCACCAGCTGGCTCATGTCTGCGCCCGAGTAGGGGTTGAAGCCCGAGCGGTTGTAGGTGCGCTCGTAAAACCAGGTCTCCCGGCGGTCGTCCGGGTTCTTGATGATGCGGTTGACCTCACCCGGGGGGATGGTCCTTACCGTCACGTCCCCGTTAGCCTGGTTGGTGAAAAGGCAGAAGAACTGGTTCCCCTCGACCTGCAGGTCTATCTCCTTCGCGAGCATCTGCTGGTGCCCGAACAGCTCGGCCTGGTTGCGCCTGCTGGTCACAAAACGCTGTATGACCTCGTTCACCGGGGCAGCCTCGGCGGAGATGGTGACCCCCTGGCCGAAGACGTAGAAGGCCTGGACCTCCACGCCCCGCTGGATGAGGGGGTTCTTCAGGTAGAAGATGCGGGCGAGCTTGGCGATCTTTCTCAGGCCCGCCCGGGAAAACTGGCTATCCCCCTCCATGGACAACTGAAACCAGCCCGTGTCCTCCAGGGCCAGCTCGAGGGATGCTATGCGCTCGGTGAGGTTGGCATACTCCACCCCATAGGATTCGGCAAGCGTCTCTATCTCGGCCTGGTGGGCTTCCTGCAATTCACGCTTGGAGGGCATTAACGGTTGGCTCCCTTTCTTCCCCCACTGGGCGGTTTGCAGCCCCCGCGGCCCTGGTTGGCGCCTGTGCCCCTGCCCGATCCGTTCCTTACCGGCGTTCCCTTGGCCATGGTTTCCTCCTTAAACTGGTTGATGGAATCGCATCCCACGTATTACAATCTAGTTAGGGTCGGTCGGCGATCTTTCGTAGACGTACGATTGAGGGGTTCGAATCCCCGCCTGTGGGCCTGTATCTCTGATCAAGATACCGGCCCTTCATTTCTACACCGGGCTTATCTCCACCCGGTCCTCGTACACTACCGTCGCCGCCTGCTGCTGCCCCCGCTTGAACATCTCCCGCTCATAGGAGTGGAGGGCGTAGCGAATAGCATCGCAGTTATGGACCAATACGCCATTAGCGAAATACTCGTGGGGTTCTTCGACGGAGAGGTTATAGACCGGCTTTCTTCCCAGCCCAGTAATCACTCGCCGCACATGAACGAGAGCAGAATCTTTTCTTTGAATATTTGTTGACGATGAACTCTTGGTTGCAGAACGCGCATATCCTAGTTTCATCGTCGATCCCCTTGGCCCTGCGCCAAGCAGACTTACAGGCATTCGAGCAGAACCTTGAATGGGCTCCTGTTGTGGGCTCTTCATATTCGATACCGCAATGCTCGCAGACCTTCTGGACGTAACCGCAATTTTCCCAAGCCAGCTTGCCAAGCTCGCTATGCCAAGCCCGTCCCTCTTCTGACCGGTGCCACTCGGCTGCTGCCGCCCTTGCCGCCTCGGAAACTTCCCTCGGGTTTTCCCTGAGGTGGTTGCCCAGATGCTCAACATAAGGCTGGCACTCAAGGTTCTCAATATCATTGTTAAGGGGGTTGCCGTCCTTGTGGTGGACATGGTAGCCCTGCGGTATGGGGCCGTGGTGATCTTCCCAGATTTCCTGATGCAATCTCTTGACGCCGTTGAGTCTATCCTGGATGCCGGGTGTAAAATAGTTTCGGCTAGACGAGTCCTTGGCATCTGGATATCTTCTGAAACGGATTCCCTTGTAGGTAACGACTTCTCCCCGCGTAGCGTTCTTGCGCATTGAACCAATCCTTCCTTCCATACTTCTACTGGTTCAATGCTATCACCATAACGCAAAGCGCGCAATCCGCTATATCCTTTATCAAGGACATACACCGGATGGTTGCCAGTCCCCGTAAGCTCCCTCCCGTCAGAAAACTCAACGCGCATTACCTCGGCGCTCATATCCGTGATGCCGGATTCGATCACCGCCCTGTACCCCTTCCGGGTCAGCACCATGTCCCCCGGCCTTATGTCCTCTATGGGCACTCCGCCGTGATCGGTTTCAATCATCGTGCCCGCGCATAAGCAAGCATGGTCATTCGCCTTCACCGGCTCCTCAAGCACGTTCCCGGCCCTGTCCTTCTTGCGGGCATAGCTCCGTATCTCCCGGATGGTGGAGACACAGCGGGGGTGGATGACGAGCCTGTAGCCCTTCACCGTGTCTATCCCGTCCGCCACGTTCTTGTCCGCGGGCCAGACGTTGAGGCCCGCCCGGGTCATCTCCTCTATCCGGCCAGGCTCGGCGGAGTCGCAGAAGATGGCGGGGGCCAGGCGGTGCTCCTCCTGCTTTTCGCCGATGCGGTCGACAAGCTCGGCGGTTATCAGCTTGCGCTCGTATATCTCATCGATGATATAGGCCGTCTTCTCCTTGAGCCCCATGAACACCACCGCCGAGGGGTGGACGAAGCCGAAGTCACAGCCTGCCAGAAGCTCATCGTAATAACCAGCCGGGTGGTCGAACTCGGCGATCTCGTAGCGGGTGTAGATGATCTTCCCCAGCACCCCCCAGTCCCCCAGGGTGTAAACGTGGTAGAGTATCTCGTCCTCGCCCTTGAGCCCTTCAAGTTCGGCCTTGTAGTCCGAGTCGATAAAGCGGTTATCCTTGTAGGTATACTTCTGCTTCTCCCCCCGGTCCCCCTCGAAGAAGTAGGCGTATATCCAATGGTTGCGGTCGATGGGGTTGAAGGACAGGACGATCTGCCTGTACCCCTCGGTCAGCTCCTCCCCCCTCAGCCTCAGCCTTATCTGGCGGTATTCCTCCGGGGTGATCTCGGTGGCCTCCTCCACCCAGATGTCCGTGATGTCGGTCATGGACTTCAGGCGTTCAGCCGGCTCCCCGGACGAGTTGACCACGGGCATGAACTCCATCTTGGACTGCCCCAGCTCGATAGTGAGGTCCGAGAGGTTCGGCTTATACGGTATGCCGTACTTGTCCAGCAGGCCTATGGTCAGTTCCCAGCAGGTCTTCTTCAGGCTCGGGCCGAACTTGCGGATGACGGCGATGCGGCTGCCGGGGTAGAGTAGGGCCTTCATGATCAGCTTTTGCGCCACCGCGTAGGACTTGCCTGCACCCGCCCCCCCGTAACAGACAAGCTCCCTGGCCCGGCAGGCGAAGAAGGGGTCGAAGCTGCGGTTGGTGTATTCGCGGAGGTCTAGCCTAGCCATCCTTCATGCTCTCGGGGAAGAGGACCTCGATGTTGCCGCCATGCTCGATCTCCTGCCTGTCCTTTTGCCCCAGGTACTGTTTGCCGAGCCATATCAGCATGGTGACATTGCCCTTTACCCCGACCTGCCACTGCGCCCGCCTGAGACTGACCTTACCCGCACCCCTTTTTTCTGCAAATACCTCCGCAAAACAGGCTTTATACTTCTCTTTACACCTGCGCTCGACGGTATCGACGGAACAGCCGAACCAGCTCGCTATCTCCTCTTCGGTACATTGCATCGCGCACAGCTTCTCGAACTCGTCCCACCGTATGGTTATGGGGGGCCTGCCGCCCTTGCCGTTGTTACCATTCTTCGCCATCGTCTTCCACTTCCTCCACGGTCACCCTAAACACCGTCTCCCTCAGCCTCAGCATCATGGCGAGGGCGGCTATGTCCGACTCGGGGACCTCCAATGTCACCCGGCCCCCCTCCTTGCAGCCGTCGAACTTAACGGCAGTGGCTATGGGAGCCAGCGTAGCCATAAACTCTATCGGCCTCTTCTTCGCCACTTCGTCTCCTCCACGCTGCGAGCGAAAGCCGCCTCGGTGTGCGCCCGAGCATGGCACCAGGGGCAGAGGCTTACCACGTTGTCCTCGGAATCCGGCCCCCCCGAGCCCCGGCTGACCAGGTGGTGCGGAGTCTTTGAGGCGGGCTTGCCGCACATCTCGCAAAAGGGATGGGCCTCACGGTATGCACTGAGCAGGCCTCCGTCTTTTACCCTCACGGGTTTGGGTATGGGTTGGACGTCCATAAGATTAAAGCGGCGCACGCGGCCTCATGTTAATTGAAGGGGTCGCCTTCTTACGGTCTTACGGCCCGAGCCCTGTAGGCTGGCCTGCCCTGGTGATTGATTTTAGTCGGTGCGCCGCTTGGTTCCGGGAAAAGAAAAGACCGGGAAGAAAAGAAAGACTTTCCCCGGTCAGTATCAATATCCCAATTGTTATATAAGTTTTCGCGGCTGTCAAGCCCCTTTCTTGTATCGTTCCCTCCACCCCCCGGTCAGCCGATCTACGTCCTTGTGCCATGCAGCTATATCGTCCCGTCTCCCCGCCTCGAGACGCACCGCTATAGCCAACGCCCGGAATAGCCGGTCGAGCATGAGTATGTCATCCAACCCACGCTCATCCTTGAGCACCCCGCGAAAGGATCGACGCTTGATTGAGAAGGTGCCGCCGCAGGTTGACTCATGCACCCACTGCTTCCCCCTGCCGAAGGCTCTGTCCCATGCGTCCTCGTATGCGGCCATGAACTCGGGCGGTGGGGTGCAGGCTGGCTTCTCCCTCAGCTTGCGGTTCTCGTCCCGCAGTTGTTTATTCTCCGCCTCGAGACGCTCTATCCGCTTGTCCCTGGTATCATGGCGTCTGAGGGCGGCGGCAGTCATAATGCCCCCTTAAACGTCCTAATTTGCCACATCAGAAAATGGATGGGCCGTATCCGCCTTTGGTAGAACTGGTCAATGAGGAAAGCGATGATGCACAAAAGGGCCAGCAGGCCGAGGGCGGCCAGGGCGTGTTCAAGGGGTCTCATCGCCGGGCTCCGGGTAGAGGGGGATGATGAGCACAGCGGGGAAGCGCGCATCCTCCGCCTCGAGCATCATGGGTTGAGGGGGAACGGCGTTGTTTATCGCATCCATCGCTCGTGCTATCTTCTCGTTCAGGGCAGGCAGGACCTCTTCCTTGACGACCTTGGAGATAACATGGCGGGCGATGGACCCGAACTTCTCCAGCTCCTCCTGTTTGTGGATCTCCGCCAGGAAAGCATCCGCCTCCCGGGCTACATTGTTGGTCCCCTGGCCGGCGCGGTTCTTCTCCGTGGGGGGTGGTTTAGGGACATCCTTCCCCCCGGTCTTGCCCTCTTTCGCTTTGCTACCGAACGCGCCCACTATCCGTGCCGCCATCTTCTCAGTCAGCACCCGTTTGCCCGACTGCAGCGGGTAGATGTTGCCGCTCTTGATGTCGAGCGCCGCCGCGATCTCCGCGGCCGAGTGTGTCTCCAGGATCCGCTTCGCCTGGTTCATGGTCGTGTTTTTCACCTCCACCATCTCCTGCGCTTCTTCTCGAGGGGTTCCGCATCAGCGGGCGAGCGCAGCGCGGGGTCAGGGTCAACGGGGGGAGCGGGTTCGGGAAGTACCACCCATTCAGCATCTACGCGGCCCGTTACCTCTTCTCCCTCGAATCCCACCGTGATCACCTGCGGCTGCATAGCCTCTGCCACCGCCTCCCTCACCATCTTCTCCAGCAGCGGCCGTATCTCTTCATCGAAGACCTCCCAGGCCATCCTCTTCATCATCTCCCGCATGCCCGCCATGGCCTGCGAGCGTAGGACTTGTGCCGCCAGGTTGCTGTTATCCATTCACCTTACCTCCTTGAACACAGCATCTTCGGCCTGCCGAGTATCCAGTTGCGGCAGTCCAGCCAGCGGTGGTTCGCGCCGAGGAAGACGGGCAGCGGGCCTATCCAAGTGCGGGCATATCTGCCTTGCCGAGGGTCCATGCCTAACTTGGCCGTGACGCGCCAGGCGGTGCGGGCCTGAGCTACTTCCCTCATGCGCTCAGCGGCCCGGTCCAGTACGTGCGGGTCAATCCTCATCGTCCTCACCTTCGTCCGTCCCGCCCACCTTGATATCCTCCTCAGCCTTTTTTGCCAGGGTGGCTATTGTCTCGTTCAGCACATCCACCGCAATCCTCGCACCCTCCTTCATGCCGGCCTCGTATCCCTTCTCATATGCACGTTTAAAAAGCATCACCTCACCCCTCCATTCCCTTTCTCACCGTCTCCACGTTCCTGAACCAGTCAGCGGGATTTCCCGCGCAATACCCCCGGCAGTCATGCGCCGTCTGTGCGCCGGGCCAGAAGTGATTGAGAAATTGAGCCGCGCCGTCTATCGCCGTGGGCCAGTCGGGCCACCAGCACCCCCTGTTGTGGATGGGGATCCCCGCCGCCTTTGTAAACTCGTTCGGCCCGAGCATCCCCCAGGCGTTGTGATTGATGCGGGACAGGCTGCCGTCGGTGGCGAAGGTCGATTCTGCCGCGGTCAGGGCGACCAGCAGGTAGGGGCTCACCCCGTATTTATTTCCCGCCAGAGCGAACTCCCGCCCATAGCCGTTAAGTGGGGAGCGGGGGTAGTGCATGAGATAGCAGTCGATCTCGTGGCCGGCGTGGGCGATGAGGGAGGCCTCCGCCATAGCCGGGTCCATCCCCTGCGGTCTGAATATGTCGGGCAGGGGATCGCCGCGCAGGATCATCCGGCCCCAGCTGATAAGGTTGGCATAGCCCTCGGGGTACTTCTCCCGCCACCCCAGGTATATCTCGACGCGCGGCTCCTGCTGCGGAACCGAATATGTTAGGCCCGCCACCGAGAAATCGGAGGCCGGCGAAGCCTCCTCGGGGGTGAGGGGTTCCCCTTCATCCTCTACGGCGGGCGGTTTTTTAAGCTCAACCTCTATCGGCAGTCCCATCTCGTCCATCCAGGCCGTGAGCCTGGCCAACTTCTCCACGGCCTCCGCCAGCTGGTGCCCCAGCGACTCGTTCTCGGTCTTCAGCTTCTCCACCTCGGCCCCATGGATAAGAGCGGTAAACACGGCCCAGATAAACAGGAGCAGCACCAGGGCCGTCATTCCTGCGATAAGCTGTCTTCGCATTTTTAGGTCACCTCCATAAAAAGGGGACTCCCACCCCGGAGGGTAAGAGCCCCACGTTTCGCTCGGGCTCGACGCTGCCCTATGCGATCACTTGCGGACTATGGTTATTTTCCACCTCCTTCCATCCCAAAAGAGCTTTATCACGCCGCCACCCTTGCCTATCCTCTCCATGAGCCTCATCTCCACCAGAGCCTTCTCCTGGTCCCGGGTGAGGCATTCAGCGGCAAGGGGGCAGAGGTTTTCAGCCATCCATGATCTCCACTTCCACGACCGTCATGTACGGCCCGTCTTTGGGCACCTTCTTACCCCCTACGGTTACCACTTGTTTATCATCGTGATAGATAATCCCCTCCATGGCATCCATCACCGATGTCATCAAGTTGTCGATGTCATTACGGCACGATGTCACTACCCTGAGGGTGACGGGCTTACCGGTTGGCGGCTTTCGCCAGGCGAGCCGGGCCTGCCAACGTGCGTAATCCTGCCACTCGAAGTATTCGGGGGAGGGGATTGTAAAATTACAGTTGCGGGGTTTTACGCGGGAGTTCTTCTTCGATGGTATTCTGCCCTCGAAGGTGATGGTTATCATGCCGTGGCCTCCCGCTTATAACATTTTTCGCACAGCCATTCTCCGTTTCGCTTCTCGCATATATCCTCAACGCCGCAAACGGCACAGACAGCGTTCAGGGTGCCGAAGGTGTAGGCGGGTTGTCCGGCGGGTTTGGTCTTCTTCGGCCCCGGGCCTCCGTCAGCCTTGATACCGGCGATCGCCGCCTTGAGGTAGCTCCACTTACAGGCGTTCGCGTTCTCGGCGGCTTCTATGGCGGCCAGTAACCATTCCTCGGGTGTGCCGTTCGCGGCCTCCAGGGCCACCCCATTCCATACCGCGTTGGAGTTGTGAATCCATCCCCGGAGTCTGGTCTTTACGGATTCCGGGATGGCTGAAAAGAGGTCGGAAGGTTTACCCTCTGTATCTGCTTCTGCTTCTGTATCTGTATCTGCTTCTGTATCTAGGTTATCCATAGGGTTAACCCCACCCTTAACCCCACCCTTAACCAACCATGGATTCCCACCCTTCTTACCATATTCCTGGGCCTGCTCCCGTCTCTGCTGGTCAAGTACCATTCTCTTGGAATAGATGCCCCTCTTGTCCTGTTTCAACACGCCCGCTTTTAACAACTCATCGAGCGCATTTTGAATCTGTTTTGTGTTCAGTCCGAGTACGTTTGATAGCTGTTTTGCATTCATTTTGCATCCATTTTGAACTAAAAACCCGTACGGTTCGGACCTTATGAGGACAGAAAACAGTCGGATAAACACCGCTTGCGACTTCAGGGAGCACGACATCAGGGCGACGTCATTGTTCCAATCGTCCGGGTAAAACTTTATCCACGATCCAGCACGTGCCATCTATCCCCCTCTCTGTTTGCTAACCCTTAGTTTTATTTTCACTACCTCCTAGTGTTTCAGCGACACGCTAAAAGTTATACCCTAGAGTATAATCCCGGTTTATCGTTACGCACCGATAAATACGCATACTCGAAGCTTCCCCCCTATACTTACGGATATGTAATGAAGGTTTTATCCCTGCAATCGTGCATACCGGGTGCATGATTTGTAAGGGATTTGCTTACGTTCGGTACACGGGACATCACTTTGCCTCCTCAAACCACCCACACCCCTCGCAATACCACCCGTCCGATCCCCAGGTCATGCCCCCCCGCACTCGGGGCAGGTGGCGGGTTCATAGTAGCGGGTCTTACCGCCGGGGCCGTCCCATGAGTCACCGCCTACTACCCTTACAGCACGACCGCATAGGGGGCAGCGGGTGATGTCATCCACCTGCTCCACCTCCCCTACTGCTTGGTAATAGCGACAATGACCTCGCCTGTTCGGTGTGCAATATTTAAGGTTGGTACGGTAGGTTGTCCCCGTTGTATAGATGGTTTTGAAACGTGCCTTGCGGGCACAGCGATAGTGGACAATCGGTATGCCCGTACACCCTACCTCCTCGAACACGCCCGCATAATGGACGCAATCTTTACAAAACACCACTTCTCTACCGTTCATCTCCCCCCCTATCTCTCACAGTCCCTATGTCCCGCCTTCCAACACTCAGCGCATACCCATGTGCCGCAGGGGCAGTAACGGATGCCGGGGCGCATCTGGCAGTCGTCGCAGAGACGGGGCTCTTCCTTCAAAGCCTCTCCTTCCGGTCAGCTTTGTCGGCGGTCCTTCGCGCGCAGGTACAGGTATCCAGACAGGTAGATAAGGCCGAACAGGGCCAGGTGAAAGATGGGGTTTATGAGGGTGTCAGGCATGGGAGATCTCCCCCAGTGCCTCCCGCAGGTCCCCTAGCGTCCTTTGGGCCGCCTCTTCCCACGTGTCCCCCACGCACCCCCTCATCCTGCGCTTGCCGCCCCCATCCCTGAACTCGACCCGGCAGAACCAGGGGGCATCACTGCCGGGGGCGGGGGAGGCGAACCAGACGTCATAGGCAAGCCGGGTTAGTTCGTCCATGGTGCTCATATGTCTTTCTCCTCCCTCAATGATTTAGCGATAGAAAGGATAGATATAACGGCGTTTTTTAACATGCAGCCATCTTGCCCCTTCAAATAATTCCAAAAAATACATGGGCTATTGCTTGAATCACTTGCTTTGCATGGTTCATCTATCAGGGGGCACCACTTATACTTTTCTGGACAATTTTTCGGGATCATGCCCCCACCCCCACGGCCTCCACAGCCCTGACTTCCCCGGCCTGGACCCAGTATGTCCTTATCCCCTCGACTCCGGGGTCCTGGGCCTCCTCCGCGGTGCTGAGGACGAGAATGGTATCGTGGTCCGCCATCCTCTCCCTCAGCCATTCACTCAGCAGGCCGCGGTTGCCCACGTCGAGGATCTCCACGTCGTCTATCACCAGCAGCCTGAGCCCGCTCGCGTGGGCCAGGGCCTCCGCGCAGGCTATCCCTACCCTCATCCTCTCCGACGTGGAGAGCTGGCGCATCTCGATGGTGCCGTTGACGACGAGATGGAAGTCGGGGTCGGACCGGGCGTCCAGCTCGTACAGGCCCCCGGTCAAGAGGGAGAGGTTTTCCGCGGACCGCTCGATCACGGCCCCCATGGTCTTTGAGAGCAGCTTCGCCTTGATGCCGGTGGGGCCGAACAGGGTGGCCAGGTGCTCCAGGCGGGCGGCACGGGCGGTTGCCTCTGTCGCTTCAGATGCGGCCTTCTCGGCCCTCTCAGCGGCCTCTGCGGCCACCTTCATGCGGGCGGCTATATCCTTGCCGCGGTCGATGCGCTCGGCCAGGCTGGCGATCTCTGAGCGGGCCAGGTCCAGCCCCACCGCCTCGGGGAGCGCGGCCAGTTCGGCCTGGACGGACTCAAGCTCCTTCTCCAGGGATTCCAGGTACTCGGCGTTCTTCTCCGTCCGTTCGGCCTCGACTATTCTCTCGGCTACTTCCTCTTTTTCTCCCTCGACTGAGGCCGCTTCCTTCATAGCCTTTTCGTGGTTCTTCACCAGGGCCTTGCGCTTGGTGCCGAGGTCCTTAATGAGGGCCTTGCGCTCGGTGGCGGTTATGGCACACTTGATGAGGCCTGGGGCGAGAGGGCAGGAGCCGTCCCAGTCCTTCAGGGCGGGCAGGGCCGAGTCAATCCCTTTTATCTCCCCCTGGACCTCGTAGCTCGCCCGCCTGGCTTCTTCCAGCCTGGCTTCCAGGGTTTCCAGGGCAGCCGCGAGTTCCTCCGGGTCCTCCCCCGAGTTCTCCATGGGCAGGCTCAGGGCCTCGATGCTGTTTTTGATGTTCTGCTCCCGCTCGGCCAGGCTTGCGCGCCTTTCCCCGGCGGCCTCGGCAGCGGCGACCTTTTTTAAGTGGTTCTCCCTCAGCGTGGTCAGCTCGGCTATCTGCCGCTCCAGCTCGGGCAGCTGGCCGGCGGGGGGCACATCCTCCGCCACCTCCATCCCCTCCAGCTTGCCAGAAAGGGTATCCCTCTCCTTCTTCGCCTCCTTGCGCGCCTCGAAGATGAGCTTGTACGCCTGGTCCAGCCAGTCCGGGCCGACGGTCTCGGGGGTGGCGATGAGCGACCGCAGCTCGTCCAGGAGGTTGCCGGCGCCCTGAGACTCGGCGTAGTCGTTCACCGCCCCCATGAGCTGGCCCGCGGATATCTCCGGGCGGGCTAGTTGGAAAAGCATCTCCTTCTGTTCGCGGGGGGGCAGGGTGATGAACTGGCTCACGTTGAGGAGGGCGGCGATAAGGTCGGCGTCGGCCCCGAGCTTTGAGTAGAGAAGGTCCTGCTGGGCGGTGGCGGTGCCGGTCCAGTCCGATACCTGGAGCGAAGAGCCGGAGGGGGAGATGGACCGCGCCACCTCCCCCAGCTCGTCGATGGCAACGACGACCAGCCCTTTTTTCGCTCCCACCCGGAGGGCGTCAGAAAGGCCGCGCCCGCCACGGTCGGTGAACTCGGCCCGACCGGTGAGTGCTACCTCTATCGCGTGCCTTATGCTCGTCTTGCCCGCTGCGTTGTTCCCCTTGATGATGGTGAGAGGGGCCAGGTCTATCTCGGTCTCGAGGTGGTTGCGGAAATCCTTGAGCTTGATGGTGGTTATCTTCATGATGCTATCTTTTCTATTGCCGAAAACACTTCCGCCAACTCTTCTAGCTGCTCATATCTCAGCGCCCATGCCTTTGCTTCCCTGAGGGCTTGGGCCATCAACTCAGCCCGCAGCATCTTGTCTTCCAGCACCCGCGTTATCGGCCGGTAGCTATCTCGGCCCCGGTCTTTTTCCAGCGATACATAGGCCCTTATCGGCAGGGGGTGACCATCTAACTGGATTATCTGCACGCGGATTATCTTGCGGGCTTGCTCAAGCCGGTATTCTTCCGCCGCTAGATTGTCGTCCCACTCAAAATGCTCATGCAGCGCCGTCTTTGGATCGCGTGCAAAATTAACCACATCTCTAGGCCGTAATGCCCCCTTGTGTTTCCGAGATAATTTTTCCAGTTCATCAAACACGCTCATGTTTCTTCCCCCTTTACTTGGAACATGCCCCACCCCATACCGCACTTACTTTTCTTCGAGGCGGGGCGGCCTTCACCTATACCGACCTGCATCCCAGCACGGGACAGCAGGTTCACTACGTCCTGTAGGCTGAAGGTGTCCTGGTCGAATCGGATACGAACCGTGGCGGACCATTCGCGCCACATGGCCCGGACGCGCAGATCAGCTACGCCCGTCGCGTTGCGTACATGATGGGTAACTGCTTCCGGGGCGCCCTTGATTTTGATAAGCGGCGTACCATCCTCGGCGTCCACCCCGTCCTGCTCCAGGAATAGGGCCATACGAGCCTTCGTCATGTGGAAGTCCACTGCGGGGAGAGAGCAAGCCGTCACCATTGCGTCCTTGATTGCCATTGATGGTATCCCGTACCATCCGTCAGCGCTCTGATGAAGGGCCTGCCGGTAATCATCATCGAAGTCCCGGGCGGTTTTCTTGTTGCCCTTCTTCCCCTGAGAGCCAGCTTCCATCTTCTCCCTCATCGCGCCCTTTGCCTTTGCGCTGAACTTGAGCTGGACATAGGGCGCCATGCCCTCTATCCCCAGTTCCACCACCCCAAAATTAGGCGGCGTGATTGCCAGCGTCTCCACGTTTTTACTCGCCATCTCTCTCACCCCTTTTTAATTAAATGCCCTGCCACGCCTTGCCAAGCCCGGCCCCGCCGCGCCATGCCTCGCCCGGCCAGGCCGGGCCGTTCCTGCCGCGCCAGGCCTAGTAAAAACCATCAATCCCCACCCGCCTTTTTGTGCCGGAACGACGTGGATATCGTCTCTTCCGTGTAGGGTTCTATCTCCGCCGCAAACACCTTGTCGCGCAACAGTGGCTGCAGCTTCTTGTTGTTGATGGAGAAGTAGGCGGCAGGGTCGAGCCCGCGCATTTCTATGAAGCGGGAGACGGCGATGACGTCCGTAGCCTTCAGGCCATGGCTGTCGAAATAGGAGAACCGTTCCCCTCCCACTACAACGGGGCCATGTTCCACGCAATATGCCTTGAGCTTCGCCTGCGCCTCCCGGAGCTGTGCCTCCAGGACCAGGATGAGCCCCGCCAGTTCCTCCGGGTCATCTCCTTCTACTGCCGGGCACCCTGACGCCCAAGGGCAATATGAACAATGGGAACCGGGGGTGGGCGCCCACTCGGTCTCGGCCTCGATGGCCTCTATGGTCTCAAGGATGCGCTTCTCGGTGGCGGCTATATCCTCCGGGCCTATCATGACTTCCCTCACCGCCCCGTGCCGCACGAAGTCCAGGGCGCAGCGGACCTTGTCGAAGCCGTACAGCTTATTCACCGCCCAGGCGTAAACCCGGAGCTGGAAGTCCTTGCTGACCTCGGCCTGGGAGGGGACCCGCCACGAGCTTTTCCAGTCCCTGAGCTTCGCCTGGCCGTCCTCCACTTCCAAGAAGTCGATCACGGTCCAGAAGGCCAGGCCATCCAGGGGTATCTTCTCCCGCTTCTCGACCTCGGCGATGCAGGACGGGTCGAACATGTGGGAGGATATGAAGGATGCGAATATCTGCCCCACTTCCTCCCACTCGTCCGCCGAAAGGGTGCGCTTCTCCGCCTTCATCGCGGCTGCTGCGGCCTCAAGAGCCTCATCCGACCAGGTGATGTCGGTCTGCAGGTTATCCTCCTGCAGGTGGCGGATGTAGGCGGCTATCCCCGCGTGGACAGCCGAACCTATCCTGAGCGGCGGGGTGTCCGGGGCCTTGCGCTTCTCCACCCGCTCTATCTTGAAGCGCAAGGGGCACTGGCCATAGAGGTTAAGGGCGGAATATGAGGCGTGTTCCAGTCTCATATCAGCCACCCCGTTTTTTTAGATGCAGCCGGGGGAGATGGCGTACTGTCGGGCCGTGAAGGCGGCGTATGTGCCTCCGGGTTGGAGGGCTTAGGGGATTCCCCCGGCTGCTTACCGTTACTATCATACTCTGCGGTTAACAGTTCGAGCATGGCCTCCTTGTCCCCCTGCACCTTCTTCCACCTGAGGGTCACCTGGGCGGGCTTGAGGCGAAGCTCTGCTACCAGATCGGCGATGTCTGAGTCCAGCTGGGAGGGTGTCTCCTCCTTGGCCTCGAGGTCGCCGGCGAGATCGGGGGAGGTCTCCACCTCCTCTTCCTGCTCCTCATTTGAGTTGGCAAAAGAAGAAGCCTCCACCGGGAAGAGATCATCAGGGGGTACATGGTCATCCAGGGAGGGAAGCGCAAGGAGCGGTCGGTCTCCCGCCTGGGCCAGCGCCTGCAGCTCCCGCAAGCCGAGTTGCGCACCGAGTTTGAGGTCCAGGACATAGACGATCTTTTTCTTGCCATCGGGCTGTACCTCGCGGGGGATAACCCGGAGCCTCAAGGGTATCATGGACACCCTGCCAATTAATCCTCGGATATAGTCGATCGCGGAATTGACGGCGATGATCGAGTTATAGCTCGACGTATCAAGCTGCCACACGCCCTCCGAGATAAGCTGCGGGATTATGAAGCGCAGGTTTAGTACCTGTCTGCAGCTCTTTTTGGACGGGTCCGACGGGCTGAAGTAGGGGCACTCTTCCGGGTTGCACTCGATCTCTACCCACTCCCCCGTCTCCTGGTTCACGCACTCGGCCATAACCCCGTCCCCCCGGCACAGCAGGCCGGACGTGCCGTACCTCCGGAGGTACTGAGGGGATATCTGCTCGAGGTCCTCAGTGGGGAACATGATATCCATCTCCCGCGCCTTTTCCCCGAACAGCTCCGTCAGGGCCTCCTTGTACTCATCGGGCCAGACGAAATAATCCGTAGCAGCCGGGTATGGGTTGCCCGACTTCTGGCTGATGCGCTTCTCCCCGAGCCTGATCTTCCCGGCTCTGGGGAGGCGGCGCCTCTCGGTAAGTCCGTTGATTGCCATCGACTGTTCACCCCTTAAATCGGTGCTGGGATTACTTCCCCAGCAAGCCTTCACTTTTCTCGTCTTCCCTTGTCCCCCTCAGTTCCCCCCATATCCGGGAGAGTTGGTAGTTCAGGCGGCGGTACTCCGGCAGGCTCATCGCGTGCAGCGCCTCGGCCAGCACCTCCAGGGCCACCGGCGCCGTCTCCCTTTCCTCTAGGTCCTGGAAGGCCGCGCGGGCGCGGGCGCAGACCTCCTCGGTCAGCTCGTGGATGATCTCGGCCCAGTCGCGCTTCAGCTCATACAGCCTCTCGGTACAGTCGGAGCAATAGGCCCTGGGGGAGTTGGCCCCGCACAGTCGGCAGGTGGTCATAGCCCCTCCTTTATTGGATGCGCGGGGACCGCCTCGACGGGGGAATCTCCTTTCGGGGTTTCGGTTGAAGCCGCCCCCGCGCTACCGGAATCAATAGGAACGGAGAAGGTCATGCGGCGGGACATGGCCGCCTTGGAGAAGCGGCCTCGCCCGAGCCAGTAGTCCCTCATGATGGAGCGCTCAAGCCTTCTGGCCACGGCGCGCCTCCCTTCTCGCCTCGTGGAGGGCTGACGCGGCCCTTGATTTTCTGTGCCTCTCCGGCTTATCCCCCGCCAATATATCCCTCATCGCTGGGTCGGGATATATCATGTCTGATGTTACCTTGAGCGCTTGGCATATCTTCTCTAGCTGTGTATCATCTGGCAGCATCTTGCCGCCAACGATATAGACGATGTAAACACGGGGAATGCCCGTTATCTCGGAAAGCTCTGTCTGGGTCATATCGCGGTTAGCCATCAGTAGCGGTAAGTCAGTCCTAATCTGCATCGTTCATCCCTTCCTGCCCCGTTAACTTTATGTTGACAAGATAAATATAGCCCTATAGAATGGGATTGTCAAGCACCATAGAGAAGGAGGTTAAATTGGACTACCGGGATTTTATAGTCTCGAAGGCACAGGCCAACAACGATAGCGGGTTTCAGGTCGATGCAGAATCCCTTAACCCGATGCTCTTCGACTTCCAGCGGGAAACGGTAGCGTGGGCTTGTCGCAAGGGAAGGGCGGCGGTATTCGCCGACTGTGGCTTGGGCAAGACCCCCATACAGCTATCATGGGCTGAGTTGGTGCCGGGGAATGTATTGGTGCTAACCCCCCTGGCGGTGTCATATCAGACCATCAGAGAAGCGGAGAAGTTCGGCATAGAGGCCCACCGTTCTGGCGATGGCACGATTCACCCAATAACCATCACCAACTACGAGCGCCTTCATTACTTCTCACCTTCCGACTTCAGCGCCGTGGTATGCGATGAGTCCAGCATACTAAAGTCCTTCAACGGGAAGTACCGCCAGGAGATAACCACCTTCATGCGGAAACTGCCCTATCGGTTGTTATGCACCGCCACGGCTGCGCCCAATGACTATACCGAACTGGGGACCTCTTCTGAAGCGCTCGGATACCTTGGATATATGGATATGCTCAATCGCTTTTTTAAGAACGACCGTAATACCTCGGGCTTGGGTAGATGTTACGGCAAGGTGATGGATTGGAGGTTAAAGGGCCACGCCGAGATACCCTTCTGGCGGTGGGTGTGTTCCTGGGCGTTATCATTTAGGCGCCCGTCTGACCTCGGCTTTAACGATGATGACTTTATTTTAAAGCCCCTAATCGAAAACATCCATGTTGTTGAAACCCTCAAGCCCCCCGATGGGAGGCTATTCACCGTTGATGCCTTCGACCTGAGAGAACAACGGGATGAGAGGAAACGCAGTATCTCCGAGAGGTGTGAGAAGGTAGCGGAATTGGTGGACCATGATAAGCCCGCTCTAGTATGGTGCCACCTCAATGACGAGGGCAAGATGCTTAAAAACATTATCCCCGATGCGGTGGAGGTGAGCGGCGCCGATAGCGATGAATCCAAGGAAAGTAAACTATTGGACTTCGCTAGTGGTAATATCCGGGTCCTCATAACCAAGCCCAAGATAGGTGGGTGGGGGCTCAACTTCCAGCATTGTGCCCATGTCGTTTTATTCCCATCTCACAGCTTTGAACAGTATTACCAAGCGATTAGACGATGTTGGAGGTTTGGCCAAAAGGATACCGTTACCGTTGATGTGGTAACCACCAGTGGAGAGCGACGGGTACTTGAGAACCTGCAATCTAAATCCAGGGCTGCGGATGAGATGTTCTCAAGGCTGGTGGAGTTTATGAACGAGAGCAAGTCCATAAGGCGAGATGATGATTTCACGGAAAAGGAGGTTATCCCGGCATGGCTATAAGGGACCAGAAGATAACCGATAGATACGCCCTCTATTGCGGAGACTGTATGGAGGTCCTGCCTAAAATAACCGGGGACAAAATACACCTTTCGGTATATTCCCCGCCCTTTGGTGGACTCTACCACTACTCAAGCTCGGAGCGGGATCTGTCCAACTGCGATAGCTACGAGGACTTCTTTAACCACTATAGTTATATCCTGCGCGAACTCTACCGAGTGACGATGCCTGGCCGCATGACCGCCGTACATTGCGCCGACATCCCCACGGGGAACACGGGGAACGACAGTATGATTGACTTCACGGGTGATGTTATCCGAGCGCACGAGAAGGAAAAATGGCTATATGTCGCTAGATATGCGGTGTGGAAGGATGCCTTCACGGTAAGGAACCGAACGATGGCGAAGTGCCTCGCCCACAAACAGATCGTGGACGATGCTTCCAGGTGCAGCAATGCCGCCGCCGACTACCTGCTGGTGTTCCGCAAGCGCGGGGAGAACCCCGAACCGATAGCTCACCCGCGGGGCTTTACGGATTATGCCGGTGCGAGGAATGTCCCCGCAGAATTGTTGAAGTATAAGGGGTGGGATGGGAACCAGATAGAAAACCGCTACTCGCATTGGATATGGAGACAATACGCCGCAGCCTTTTGGGATGATATACGCCCCAATCATGTCCTGCCCTTCCGCGAATCGAGGGATGAGGAAGACGAGAAACACGTTCACCCCCTCCAACTCGACATCATCGAGAGGGTCATCATCCTTTGGAGCAACCCCGGCAACATCGTATTGACGCCGTTTATGGGGGTTGGTTCCGAGGTCTATGTGGCGAAGGAACTAGGGCGGCGGGGAATAGGGATAGAACTCAAACCATCCTATTACCGCCAAGCGTTAAAGAATATGGAACATGAAATAGAGAACCCCGCCCAGCTTTTCGATGATGTTGATGATGAGTTCGGGACGATAGCCGAGGGGATAACGATATGATATTTGAAACCAACATCATCCACTTCCGCAACGCCCGCGACTGGAAACAATACCATACCCCCCGTAACCTCGCAGCCTCTATCTGTATCGAGGCCGCTGAGTTGTTAGAACTCTACCAATGGGCGGAGGAAGCGGACAAAGAAAGGGTGGCGGAGGAGATCGCCGACATCTACATCTACCTCATCACCCTGGCGCATGATTTGAATATCTCAGTTGAGGGGGCGGTAGCCGACAAACTGGCGAAGAACGCGAAGAAGTACCCTGTTGATAAGTGCTACGGAAGGGCCGATAAGTACACTGAAATATAACCAGGGGGGTTGGTTTATGGGATCAAGGTATAAGCAGGTCTGTGGTTATAAGGGGCACCCGATGGCATATTCCAACGGAGTCATCTTAGAGCACCGCCTAGTAATGTCTGAACTGCTAGGGCGCAAGCTCGAACCCGGGGAACTAGTACACCATAAAGACACCAACCCATTTAACAATGATCCGAGCAACCTTGAATTATCAAGCAGGTCTGAGCATCCATCCATTCACGCTCGCGGTCGTACAATGATAAGGTTGGTCTGCGCGTACTGTGGTAAACCCTTTGACAAAGAATTGAGGAACTTCAAGGCGAAAAGCAAGCTGGGTCAGATCAACTTTTATTGTAACCGAACCTGTATGGGGAAGCGTCTCTGCTTGAACGCAAGGGAAAACAAATAAAAAAGGTCCCGCCCCCCGGGGGGTGAATCCGGGAAGCGGGAGGGGGGACAGTCTCTATAATTTACCCCGTGCTTCGTTGTAATAGCTGTGCAGACCACTTGAGCCGAGGGCCGGGATCACTACCGAGATGAGCACCTCAAGCCAGGAGAGGTCCCACTTTTGCCCTGCGTAGATAGCGACCCCCACCCCGAGGGCCAGGGCGATGAGGGGGATGTAGCGGCTCCCCCCATCGGCAAGCCACGGGATAGCCTGTTTCAGTATGGCTATCAGAAAAAAAATCGCCACCATGCAGGCTCCGATGAACTCGATGTAGTTGGCGTCCATGTTTCACCCCCTTTGCGGTTGGTCGGGAAAAAGGTCATGTGACTTTATTTAAGGACACGGGTCAGGCCGCCTCTTCCAGCAGCTCTATCTCCGTCCCCAACGTCTTGATGTGGTCTGGATGTACCATGAAGAACTGCTGCGCCGGCGTGGAGGACATGCCCAGCTCGCGGAGGGCGAACTCGTCATCCGATACCAGGGTACCGTTGCTCACGATGCGGAAGTTGTTCCAGGGCATGATGAAGGGCACGTGCCAGTGACCATGTACCAGGCAATGCCAGGGACCACCCGGCATGCTCCCCTGCCACCTCATGCCCTTGGTGACGATATTATAGAAGGGTATGTTGAGGTAACCCCGGAGCTGGTTGCCGTGCAGGGCCAGGAAGCGCCAGCCGTAGATATCCACGTACTTCCACCAGTCCCACTCGATATACATGCCGAACCGCTTGACGAACTCGAAACGGCGGTAGATGTCCTGCGCGAGCACGTTGTCGAAATTGACCTCAAGGGGCGCGTACTTCCCCGTCCTGCCATGATTGCCGGGAATCGAGTGCTCCTCCACCAGGGGGAAGTATTCGAGGAAGGTCAGGTTTTGCCGGATGACGGCGGGGCTGGCCTCGTGGTAGATCTGCTCAAGGACATGCTTCTCGCTCTTCCACGCCTGGCCGGGGTAGATGTCCTGCCCCGATATCATATCCCCCAGGTCGATGATGACGAGTTTTTCTATGGGGATGGTCTCGGAGATGATGTCGCGGAAAAGGATGACTTTCTCGGTCAACATCTCTACGCGCCGATGGAATACGTCGAGGTTATAGGAGGGGGTGATGATGCCCGGGTGCCAGTCGGAGCGCAGGAGCACCATGGTCTCCTTGTCGCGCTTGCTCCTCCGCTTCACCGGCTGGGGCTTGATGTCCTTCTCGTTGACCCGCTTGACCGCATCGGCCAGAAGGTCCGCCAGTATCGCCGTCCTGCCCGTTCCCTCTCTCACCTGGCGCTCGTAGGCGATCAGGTCTCGTTGCTTTATGACCTCATCGGGGGTCAGCTCGGGCCGGTTCTGGTTTTTCCTGGCGTTGTGCCTGCGGGCGTTCTCCCTGCGGCACTCATCGGAGCAGAGCTTGAAGCGCCTGTTGGGGGCCTGCCATTTCTTGCCGCAGATAGGGCAGGTCACATCGAACAGGGGCCGCTTCTTTTGCTTCGTCCTGTACTGGTCTTTACAGGTGTCGCCGCAGTATTTCTTGATGCCGGTCTGGGGCGGGAGCTTAAAGACCTTGCCGCAGTTCAAGCACCTGATGGGGGTGCCCGCCTTCGGCTTCTCTCCTAGCTCGATATACTCGTCCCAGGAGGGGGTTTTCATCACGCCCTCACAAACCCCCGGAAACAGGCCGAGTCATCGGGGAGCATGTGGAGGGATACCCAGTAGTCACCGGAATCGCGGGTACCGAAAACCAGTTCAGACAGTCGCCGTATCGAACCAGCGTACGCGCCCAACTCCCAGACCTCGGGGCCGAACACGTTGCCCGTACTCACGTCCGCCGCAAACGCCATGACCTTACATTTCGCGCCATGGTTCGCCCGGGCGTGGAGGTAGTCGCTGCCCGCCGCAAAGGCCGTCCATACGTCCACCTCATTGTCGGCGAGTATCCCCTGACCTTTCTCCTGCAGCGACTGCTTCTCAAAATCTATCACGTCATCATCCCCTTCCTTTTCCGGCTGCACCGTCGCCATCGTTTTTCGGAGCACGGGCAGCCAGTCGTAAAGCATCTCGCCGGGGCACTCATTACCCCGGTTGCGGTCGTCGCAGATGAAGCAGTCCCGGTGGCCCCAGTAAAGGTCAGGCGATATGTGAAGCTCGTTCCTAGCCTCTAAGCCGAGATGCACCAGGGTATTAAGAGCCTCCACGGTGGGCAGCTCATCGGTGAAGTCGCCCGCGATACACGCGCCGAACCCACGCTGGTTGCAGCCGTAAGCCGCACCGTTGTTCACCCACCACCCACCTTGCCGTCCCTCGTAGGCCCGCCCGCTGGGGAAGATGACGGCGCCGTAGTAGATGTCCGCGCCCGTCCCTTGGTGGTATGCCTGCCATCCCCTCATGGCCGCTATCTCCTCCGCCGCCGTGGGCCAGTATCCTTTACTGCCCGAGTGGTGGACGATGAACAGGTCTTTGTAGTTGACGCGGATAACGGGATAGTCGGGAGGCGACGCTCCCCACGCTTCCCTCGGTATGAGCATGGATGCTTTACTCACGGCTTTCTCCTGTAGTCGCCGTTGATGTCGAACTCATCGCAGACGCGGTCGAGTATGCTGGCTATCCTCTCCTGGGATTCCTCCATCCTCTCCATCGCCGTCTCGAAGTGTTCCATGTGGTTTATGATTATCTGGTCCCTGCCGCTCATCGACTGCTCTATCTCCACCAGCGTCCCCGAGATGTCGTCCGCCATCTCCTTGATGGTGGCGGAGTCCTCGCGGGAGCGGTCGAGGACGGCCTTGGTCAAAGTGTCGGCGCGGGAGATTATGGCTCGAAGGAGAAAGTAGCAGAAGAGGATTATCGCCGCCGCCGCCGTTATCTCTTTTATCCAACCGTACTCGCTCATCGCTTCCTCCAATAGTAGATTGTGGTCCCCCACGCCAGCGCCCACGTCATGGCTTCCTCCGCACCATTATCTTGAAGTAGCTGTACATCTCCGCCCCCACTAAAGTGAGGGTGATGTTGGAAACGTAGTATTTACAGGTGAAGGTGTAGGCCGTGCCGCCCACAAGCTCGCGGGGGGTGGTACTCCACTCGTATATCTCCACCGTGTCCTTGTGGTCCATCTTCCAGGTCATGTAGCTTATCGAGCTGGCCCCCTGGTAAATGGAGAACTGCACCGGCTCATACTGTGTCGTGTGATAGGCGGCTATCTTCGCCGTGACCTCCGCCACCGCATCGACCGGGGGTGTGTATGCGAGCGACATGGACTTTACCCCGTCGGTGACGGTCGTCCAGGCGTCCAGGGTCGTGAGGTTTGATGTGGGGTTGGTATCGCACACCACGAAGCCCCTGTGGATGAGCGCCCCCGGCTGGTAGTAGTTGAGCCTCGCGTGGTTGCCTACGGGTTCAAACCTTCTCACTTCCGCACCCCCGCGAGTTGTCTCTCCATCGAGTACGGTAGCCTGCCGGGGCTGATGTCTATGGTCTGCGCGTCATGGTTGTACTTCACCGACCGTATCTCCCATGTATCGACCTCGTTCGAGACGTACACCTCAGACGGTGATGCCTTCGCGCTCACCAATCCCGCTATGTGGATGACCTGCCCGGGGAACACCTCGGATATCGGGACTTCCGCCCCGCCGAGTGACCACACCTTGGATACGGTGACCCCACCCGTAGCACCGAGAACTTTGTGGCGGTTCAGCGAGGCGAGTGCCGCCGTCAACGCCTGCGCCCCGCTCATATTGTCCGAGTAGGACTCGATGAGGTTGGTTATCGGGTAGGCAGTATCCGTGTCGGCCTGGAAGCTCCTCTGCACCAC
Organism: bacterium; assembly: GCA_041648665.1. Classification (NCBI taxonomy): domain Bacteria; species bacterium. The sequence continues at coordinate 26,983 of JBAZOP010000025.1, forward strand.
ACCATCATCATCGCGGTAGGAGTAGCAGACGAGGTTTGAAAACTCCTCAAGGTCTGTCCTGAGTGACCCGGTGCAGTATTCGGTGGAGGTCTCAAGCGTGGCGGCTGTCTCTTTGGGGACGAAGTACAGGGCTTTGTTGCGGACGTAGAAGTTGTAGATGTCCTGGTTGTACTCTATGATGCGGTCGAGCGCATCTCGCATATACGACCACGGCACAAGCTCCAAGATGCCGGGGATGGTGTAGTCCCCCGTGTCCACCTTGCCCTCGCTTATCCAATCGATGACCTCGTCGTGGTCTAGGATGTGGTCGTTTATGTAAGTCGAGCCTTTCTCGTTCGAGAGGTTGGCGGCGACTACCAGTTGGTTAAACTTGCTGACGTATCCCACACAGTCCACCCGTATCCCCGAGGAGTCCCCCCAGTACCTTTCCATGCCGTAGATGTAACCGCTCCACACGTTCACGGCGCGGTCGTTATATACCTCGACTTGGTTATAGACGTCCGCCCACCTGTGGGGATAGTGGTACTCCGTGGGGACGTCGAAGGTGCAGGATATCATGCCCCCCGGTATCTCACTTGAGAAGGTGAGCCCCATGTACTCGTTACCCTCCCAGGAGACGAACCGTTTGGAGCCGTGAGGGTCTAGGATTTCTATGTTCACGGAAGGTTCTCCCCTATGGTGCGAGTAGGAATCGTGGACGGTACTTTATGCTGACGTCCGCGAGGAACACCCCCGCCTCGTTATACAAATACTGGGAGCGCATGAGGATGGCGAGGTTGCTGCCTTCTTGTGGGTCGAGGTGGAACCTGCGGGAGACGGACGCCCCCGAGAACCAAGCGGCTTTGTCGATACTCCCGTCATCAGACATCATTACCCCCGGCATCTCACTCTGGCAGTCGATGATGTAGTGGAGGTTCGTCTCCGCACCGGGGATAGCGCAGTAGCCGTTGTCGATGGGTAGTAAAACCAGGTCATCTAACGACATCGGCGTTGAGCCTGAGTCCAGTCCCTCTATGTCCATGCTGAACTCCTGGTCGAACAGGGTGATGTCGGCGTTGTCGGATATTCGGACATTGGGTATCTCAAATGCAGCGGGAGCGTCCACATACCTCCACACGTTGTAAACCGCTATCTCTTGCGCCGAGGCTATCCCCTCTAGCGGCGTGATGTCGCTGGCTCCGTCCGAGAGGTTCCCCTGCAAGCCGAACTCAAGGTCTGACTCCGAGGCGGCGAGCTTCATGTGACAGAAGGGCTTGACGAAGCCGTTGATGGTATCAAGGTCGAAGGAGGTGGTGAGGACGTTCGGGGCGGAGGCGGGACGCATACGTATGTGGTCGAGGTAGACGGCGTCATAAAAATATCGCCAAGGTTGCTCAAATGGATGTATGGCCCTCCCCGACATCGAGAACTTAACTTTTACAAAGACCGTCCCCGCAGGCCAGTCGAGGGAATCTATGGCAATCGTTTCCTTGCGGTAATTCCAGACTGCGATATCGGTGTCGAAGACCGTCAGGCGGTCGGGGGCAGTAGCACCGTGTCCAGCGTCATAACAAAACACCTCCACGAGAAGCCTTCCGTATCCCGCTGTTTGATAGAGCTTATACCAGAATGAAAGTACATAATCCGCCACGCCCATGCCGTTCACGGCCTCTTCTTCGGAGAGGATGGTGTTCGTGCGAGTAGTGGTGAAATCAGCCACGCCGCTCCATAGGGCATAGTCCCCATATTTCGCATCGGTGACGGCGAAGATGTACCCGTTGGTGTCCCTTGCCTCCGTCCATCCCGTGAAGTTGGGGAGGATGGCAGAACCTGTCCAGTCCTCGAAACCGCCGTACCAAGCCGCCCCGGACATCAGTATCTCATCCGAGAGAACCTGCGTCCTGTAATCGTTCTGGTTAGCCAGCCACCCATATGCCACCGTCCCCGATGCCGCCGCACCGTAGGGGACGAAGTCGTCACTATAATTCTTGCGCCCCCCGATGTATATCCCCATCGTCTGGTCGAGGCCGTCCTCCAGCTTGTTTATGTAGATATCACAAGGGGCAGGGACATCGCCCGAGACGGCGGTGGAGGGGATGCAGATACCGAGGGGGTTGGAGAGGACATGACCCGAGAGGTACTCGGAGCAGGTGAAGATAATGGCGTCGACGTAGTAGACCTCATCGTCCCCGGCGTTGTCGCCGTTGCACCTGAAGCGGATTTTGCACTTGGCTGCGTCTGCATCCCAGTCGTTCCCGCCCGTGCCGTCGGGGTACATGATATCGGTGAAAGAATACCAGTTGTCCAGGGCGGTGACGGTGGGGGTAAAGGTGTTAGTCGTGCCGATGACGTTCCCCGCGTCATACTGGTCTATCTCGCAGGTGAGCTTGTCGAGCGTCCCCGACTCCTGGTTGTAGCAGAAGAATATACAATAATGCTTGTCCTTGTCGATGGTGATGTAGTCGGTGGTCTCAAGCTCCGCATCCGCATCTCGGGAGGTGAGGTTGACCGAGGCCAGACCCATGAGGAAGTCCCCCGCGTCGGTGTCCTGGGTGACATGGGCGTTGGCGTCTCCCTCGGTCTTCGTCCAGTCGGCTATGGGTTCACCTCCACCGCCTGCGGATTCCATGCCCCAGTTGGGTACGAGGTTGGAGACGGGGGAGATGGTCTGCTCGGCGCCCCATGCGAACGGGTCGGCCATGAGCGTGATGGTGAAGGGGTAGACGGTGAGCTGGTCGCGGTACGCCTTGGACAGGTAGGTCTGTGCCTCGGCGGTGTCGTAGGGGTAAGTGCGGTAATAGATGGGGCCGGTGGCCCCCTCGGGCTGCCACTTGAGGATGTTCTTCTTGGTGATCTCCGCTATGACCGCCCTCAGGTTATCGTCTAAGTCTGCTTTTGTCGCGCCCGTGACCTTGAGGGCCAGGTCGACGGGTATCAGCTCATATTTGCCGGTGATGTAGTTGCTGCCGTCGGCGGTGATATTTCCCGCCCATATGGAATTTCGGGAGGGGAGGGGGATATGGGTGCCGTCCTCCAGATAGGAGGAGATATCGAGCGAGGTGGCGAGCGCGGGGGTGACGAATTCGAGTGTGTTGGCCATCAGTGTGTCGCCTCCATCATCGCTGCCTCCTGTGTTTTACGCACCGCCCATGCCTCGAACTGCTGGGGGTCACGGACGCCAGGGAGGTTGAGGTTGGTGATGTTAAAGATGGCACCCCCGGGGACTTTGCCCGTGGCGTTTATGGTCTGCAGTACCGGGAGGGTCCTGGCGTTCACAGATGTGGCCCGGGTGACGTGCTCGCCCCTTTCCAGGATGGCCGGGACCTCGTTGGGGGCGAGATAGCCGGAATGAGCCCGGATAGTGGCGATGCCTCCTCCGTGCATGATGAGGCCGCCTTTGTGCGGTATCAAGGTGTCCGCTACATCTTCCCCGATGCTCTGCACAATACGCCGGATATAGAGGGGGTGGCCGTCAAGCCAGGCCTGCAGACCGCCTATCTCCGTGCGGGTTATACTACTCACTTCGCTCATGGCCGGGCCAGCGCCCTCGACCATGGTGGCTATGGCTGATTTTACTTCCCCGACGGTGAGGCCGGTCAGGCTGGCTATCGCCTGATAGTCCGCCTCGCTGAGCGTGCCCAGATCCCCCCCGACCTTGGCGACGTATTCGGTAAGTACCTTGCCGAATTCCTTGGCTTCCTCATCGGTCATATCCACAGTCTCGCGGATTTTGCCGATGGCCCCGTCGAGCATCCAGCCAAGAGTCTGAAGGATTTCAGGGGAGGCCCCTTCAAACTCTTCCAATATGGTCTTCGGGATATTGCCCCCTTCGGCCACCATATTGGCGCCGTGGGTCTTGAAGTTATCCTCCATCTGTTGCAGGTCGATTTCGGTCCCCTCGGCCACCAGGTCCATATATTTTTTATGGTCCTCGTAATAGGCGTTCACGTCTTCGATGTTGGTCTCGAGCGCTCCCCTCATGTGGTTTATGCGCTCATCGAGGTCGGCCATTTCCTCGTCGTTCAACCACCCCAGAGCCGCCATCTGTTCCTGGAAGATCTCCAGTTGGGCCAGGGTCTCCCGCCGCTCGGTGCGGGTCAGGTCCTCCCAAGCCGCCTCGATATTGTCGAGCGTTCCCTCCACCTCTTCGCCGGTTGTCTCCATGGTGGAAGCCCAGTATGCGACTCCCACGATGAGCGCTCCGCCGGCTACGAACATATTGCCGAGGCTCGCGGCTCCCGTGGCGGCGTCCCCGATACCCTTTGCCAGTTTCATGATCCCGCCGATTGCATCCGAGGCCCACGAGGCCAGCTTGATAGCGACGATGGCCCCCAGAGCTATTTGGAACAGTCCTGCGTTCACGGCCAACTCCGCTATGGGGGTGAGGATGGAGACAAAGAGGTCGAGGAGGGGGACGGCCAGCGGGACGATGCTTTCGAGCGTATCTAAAAGACCTTCGGCCAAGATCCCGGCTAACTCGGCCAGGGCATCGATGAGCCCGCTTGACTCTATCTGATCCATGACCTCGCCGAAGATATCAGAGATACGGCTGATGATCTCGGAGATCACTGGGGAAAACTCCTCGGCGATATCCCCTACCAGCCGTGCCACGTCCGCCAAGAGGGGGGAGAGAGATTCAAAAGCCTCCATACCCGCAGAGGCTATATCTGCAAACGCTATCGCCACTTCAGAGAGGGCGCCCTTAAAAGAGTCACCGCCCACAAACTCGATGAGGTCCTCCAGGTAGGGCTTCATGATCGGCATGATAGTGGAGCCGATATCCGCGAGCCCCGCCGACCAAGCGTCCTTTAAGTTGGAGACCATGCCCTCCCAGGTCTGGGACATCTTCTCCATCGCTCCGCCATAACGCTCGTTCCAGATGGCGGAGAGGGTGGAGGCGATCATCTCCTGGTTGTTCTTATCGACCAGCGCCTTCTGCTGCTGGCCGTTTTTATCGACGTAGTTGAAGGCTATCTGGCTGCCTTCGGTGGTGGCCTTGATGCCGAACTCTTTAAGCCTCTCGAACTCCCCCATGGTGGCGTCGGCCAGGGCTTCGACGGCATCGTTCACGTCTTTACCGAGGGCGGCGGCGGTATCACCCAGGACCCCCATGTAGTCCTCTGCGGCGAAGCCGTAAGCCTCCAGCTTGGTCGCCGCCTCCATGAGGCCCGAAAGCTCGAAGGGCGTCTTCTGCGCGAAATCCCGCAGCCATTCCAGCTTCTCGGTGGCGGTCTCGGCGGACCCGGTGACGGTCTCCAGGATGGCCGAGTAGCGCTCGACCTGCCCCGCGCCTTCCAGCATCCCCTTCCCGAGCAACACTATGCCGGTGCCCATGGCGGCGAAACCTACGGCGGCGGCCTTGGCGATATTGGCGAAGACACGCCCGTAATGGCGGTCCATATCGGTGCCGGACCGCTCTACCTTATTCTCGAAGTCCTCTATGTCCTTCTCCGGCTTCCGCAAGTCATCCGCCATGGAGGACTTGGCGCCGATGAGGACGAACAGTTTATCTACGGCGTCTCCGAACATGTAACCTCCCCACCGAGTAGGGCGTTAAGGGCGATGAACATCTGCTGCATCTCCTCCGGGGTCTGCTTGGCGGGCCTCTCAGTCGTCCACGGCATATAGCGGTCCATCCATTCCCCGAGTGTCGGGGGTGTTTCGCTGTAGATGGAGCTGAGGACCCAGGGGGTGAGGGCGGCCCGGACATCCTTTATGCGCTCGGCCTTGCGGTGATGCCCGGCCAGGGCGTCGAATTCCCGCATGGTAAGCGACCAGAATTCGTCCGGGGAAAGGCCGAGTTCGATTACCCCGACTGACCAGAGGGCTAGCCAGTCGGTCCGGTAGGGGTGGGCTCCCCGGCCTCCCCTTCGGCTCCCCCCTTGGGCTGGGATGCCCTGATGGTCTCGGCCATCTTCTCGATCACCGATGATGTGGCGACCATGAGTTCCCCGGCCTGCTCCAGGGTGATCTCGGGGTGATGTTTTCTCAGCATGCACCAGAAGAGCAGCCGGTCCTCGGTCGAGGTGGCCACGTAATCCGGGTCGTTCATCACCTCGTAGAAGTTCTTCCCGCTCTTTTCCTCGAACAGGCACTGGGCGTTGAGGTCGAGCCTCAGCTTGTAGGTCACCTCATCGATGGTCATCTCTGTGTCGCGCGGTGAGTACATTGTCCCCCCTTTAGGATAGGAGGGGCCGCCCGGGATGAGCGGCCCCTGTTCTGACCTGTCTTATGCGTTCTGGATATGGAGCGTGTAGACGACGGCCACCTTACCGGCCTCCTGGACGGTCAGGGTGTCGGTATGGAAGCTGGCGTCATCGATGGCGATCTCGCTGGAGTCCACCGTCGAGGTCAGCGTCTGCGAACCGCCGTTGCCGTCTACCAGGGTGCAGGTACCAGCCGCGAAGGTGGCGTTGACGTGATAGGTGACGGCTGCCGCAGCGGTGACCACTACGTACTCGCGGGTGCCGGCGGCGAAGACCGGGAAGAGCGTGGCCGCTCCGACATCGTCCGTCACGGTTAGGACGGTGATGTTGTTGGAGGCAGTCAGCGCGAGCACCGGCTTGCCCGTGATGGAGAGGCTCGCCGAGAAGGGCACCTTGCCGTTGATCGGGAAGTCGCCGATCTTGCACTCCTCCACGTAAGCCGTGAAGGTGAAGGTGGTGGCGAAGGCCGCAGGGAGGGTTATCACGAATACCCCCGTGCCCCTCGTGAGCTGCAGGGCCTGCAGGGCTATCTGCCCCGTGGCATCGGTCGGCAGGAAGTTGCCCGAGATGGGCACCGCCCCAGCATCGAGCATCCCGGCCACCCTCTCGCGAAATGCGTTAGCCGATGCGTGGTGAGACACATCGGCCATCTCTGTCCGCACGCTCACGCCGCCGATATTCTCCAGCTCGGCGATGGTGTCACCGTTGATCTTTATGGTCGTTCCGAAAGCATGGGCTCCCATTTCTATCTATCCTCCTTCAAATAAAAAGGCCGCCTTCTGCGGCCTACGTCCGGGCCTTGAAGCCCTATATGTCAAAGCCTGTATAGCTCTTGTTTTTTAAGCCTCCGTGTGGGTGATGAGGAAGTCACAGGCCACCTGTTGCAGCTCTGCCTCATCGTCCCCCAGATCCACCATGTTCATGCAGAAGCAGGCCTCTATGGTCTCCGTCCCCATGGCCCCGGTGTAGCAGTCCAGCGCCTGGCGGAGGTCCTCGGCTAACTGCTTCGCTCCGAGATAGCCCGTTCCCCCGGCCCTCTTCTCCAGCGCCCAGCACGAGATCTGAAAGCGCGAATCGCTCTTACCCACCGGGCCGTCGTGGGTTGGCCAGGGGAGGCCCGATATGCGGGTGACGGTCAGCGCCGGGAAGGTGGGTTCCTGGGGCAGCTTGCGGGGATGGACCCTGCCCCCCACGGCGGCGATGTTGGCGACAAGCCAGGTGTGCAGCTCGGTTTCTATCACAGCAGCTTCTCCAATGCCCTCTTTATCTCCCGCTTGACCTCGGCCTTATTCTCGTCTAAGGCTGGCCTCAAGTAGGCATGGGGCCCCTGGTTATACTTGCGGCCCCGGGAATCCGTGCCCCTGAAACCAAACTCCATGCGGCGGGCGTACTCCACGTCGGTCCCCACCCGGACTACCGCCTCGTCCTTGCCCGAACTCTCGGACTCGATATGGATGGAACTGCGGAGGTTGCCCGTCTTATAGGGTGCCTTTCTCTTAGCCGAGTTCATCACCTTCATGGCCCCGACGGTGACGGCGGCCTCCATCTTCGTATTGGCGCTATCCACTATCTTCTGGAACTTCTTTGAAAGGCCATCCGCGCCTTCGAGCTTCATCCCCATTACTTCGCCTTCTTCTTCGCTGCCTTCTTCGCCGGTTTCTTCGCGGGCGGCTTCGGCGGTTTTTCCTCTGCAGGTTTCTGCGGGGTGGGCCTGGTGGCTATCTCGGCCACGCCCATCCCGATATAGGCCTGGGCCAGCCACTTCGCCATCTTCACCTCTTCGCCCTTCTCGTAGCCCATGCCGTCGATGTACATGTTTTCCTTAAACCTTATCTTCAGCAATCAGCTCACCCCCCTCCGGGAACCAGCACCGCCTCTGCTTCTCTGTCAGTAGGTTGTATTTCTCTACGACCGCCCTGGCCGCGTCCAGTTTGGCCTGCGGTATGGGGGCGGGTTCTAAGGCGTCCATCGTTTCTACAACTGGTGTACGGATTGATGCAGGCTCCCCCGGCTTTTCCTCTACCTCCGGGGCCAGCAGGTCGGTCAGCAGCATGGAGAAGATGCCGGTCTCGTCCGGCTCCTGGTTGATGTGTTGGGTGAAGCAGGGGTTGCCTTTGTCGTCTTCCCCCCATACCCCCACCGTCGGGCCTATCTGCTCTACGCGGGTTATGCGGATTTCCATCTACGCCACCCTCCTTGCCCTCGGCGGTGGGGCTTGCAGGGTGCTGTAGTACTCACACTCCTCATCCCCCCATGCCACGCCCCTGTAGGTGAAGGGGAGGATGAGGCCGTTGAGGGGGTCTAACCCTGCGCCACGGTTGCCGAAGTATATTGTTGCCGCTGCTGCTCCCATTAGCCCCGAACCCGCACCTGCATTTTGCGTGGTGAAAGCCGTCCCACCCAGATATGCGAGCATATTTCCCGCAGCATCCCTTGAAGCAGCAATAACCTTCATTGTCCCAGCGGGCCAATCGGTGGCATCAACCGCTTCCGTACATCCCCTTACCGCACCCGCCGCATCATAGATATTGAAGTTTAGGACATTAGTGTTGGTCTTGCGGATGAACATCGAGTTAGCGGCGGCAGGGTTGCCCATCGAAAACAGGAAACGCGTCACCCCGTCATTCCCCGCCCACGGTGTCCACACGAAGAAAAGGAAGCTCACAGGCTCCCCAGCGGTAAAGGGCGTGGGGAACGTACAGGAGGTTGCCACACACTCGGATTCCTCGAACATGGGAACCGTACTGCCCGCCACCGTGATAACCGCATCCACGAGGAAGGTGTCACCCACTTGACCATCGGTGAGAAGAATCGAGCGGTCGCGGGAGGTGGTGTCGCCAGCCGCGAAGGTCTTGGTGACGTACACCAGTTGCCAGTTGCCCGTAGCAGGAAAGTCTGTGGGTGTCGCCCCCGATGTGTCGCCGATGAGGCTTGCCCGTATCGTCCTTCCCGCCGTGGCCTTGACCATCGCGGCGGTGGTGTACTGCGTAGAAGCGGCTGTTACCGCCATGAGGTCGGTGTCGAAGGTCGGAGCCGGGGCATTGACTATGAGGCGAAAACAACGGGAGCCGTGCCAGGAATCGGTAGCCATGACATCCATATGATGTACCCCGGTTGCCGTGTGCGTTCCCACCGTCCCGCCTTCTGCGCTGGGGTTGTCGGGGTCAAGGGCATAGTCCAGATTCGTCCATGCGGGGGCGGCGCGGTAGCCGAGGGTGGGGCAGGTCGAGGTGAGGCGTTGGAAGTCGTTGCGGTACTTGGCCTGACCTAGCAGGGTTGAGCCGCCCGCCATCGTAGCGTTGACGTTGGTCTGCGCGTTCAAGAATTGCCCCGCAGCGAAGTCGTTTATGGCTATGGGATACAGAGCCAGGGTGGGATCACGTTCGGCTATGAGCAAGCCGGAAGGGGAGGCATAGACACCCATTACGCGCTCTCCACCACCCGCACGTTATTACCGGCACCCGCCGCTATCCCGTACAGGTTGACCGCGCCGTAGAATACCTCGGAGCCGTTGGGGAGTATCGGATAGCCCGAGGTGGTGAGGACTCCCGTCGGCCCGACGTAGATGATCGCAGCCGAGTTGTTATACACCCGGAGTATGCGGCGGTTGGCCAGGGTGGCTACACCCACGGCCAGGAGGACCTCAGCGGCCCCCACGGTCACGGCCCCGGCGATTATGCCCGTCTCGCCCCGCTGGACCACGGACAGCTCACCAGCGGCATCTACCACGGCGCGGGCATCGGTCGTCCCGTCCTTTATCTCCACCG
>JBAZOP010000026.1 GCA_041648665.1 bacterium
TGCAAGTGGTCATGCACAACCCTCTGCGCCTCAAGATTCGACGCCGCCTATCAAGTTGAAACCACCAAGCGGGAAGCGGCAATGTCACCCGAGGAGCTTGAGCGTTACCGCGCCCACAAGCGCGCAGCCTGGAAACGCTACCGCGATGCGCACCGGCCCGAGAACATGCCGCCCGAGGAACTAGCTGCACTCCGCGCCAAGTGGCGAGCCAAAGGCAGGCGCGGACGGGAAGCCCGGAACGCGAGACGGCTTGAGGCAAAGGCTCTCCTATCCCAAAGATGATAATTGACTTTTACCAGCCGAAGTAGGAACGTCCGCCCATGACGTTTCGGCGCGGGGCAGAACCCAATCATCTACAGCGCGCTCGTACCTCCCGAGCGATCCGCTCCATCACCGGGCGAACCCCGCGCCTTCATTGCCCGCCCTCCCCTGACATTCAACGGAGTGAGGCGCATGACGCCCGGCGGGCATCTCTGACCCCCAACCGCTCGCAAACCATTACCTGCGAGCAAGGAGCGGCTGCTATGTGTCCTGACGGACTCGGCAACCGTGCGGGATTTGGCGAAGGGTAAACCCGAAAAAAACCCGAAGGCGGGTTACGGCAAGCCGCCCCATCCGGCCTTCGAACCCGGCAACCCCGGCGGGCCGGGCCGTCCCAAGGGTTCCGTCTCCCTCCTCACCGAGATCAAGCGCCGCCTCCTGGAGATCGACCCCAAGAGCAAGCGCGAAATCCTGCAACACGTTACCGACGCCTACCTTATGCGCCTGCGTGACGGCGACCCGCGCATCCTGCAGGACTTCCTTGACCGCACCGACGGCAAGCCGCGGCAGGGGATCGACCTCGGGACCGACGAGGGGGCGCTAACCCTCGTCTGGCCCGTCTCCACCACCAAGAGCGAATCCCCTAACGGCAACGGACACAACGGGAACGGGAACGGCAATGGGCCGACAAATCGTATTGCCAGCGCTGACTCCGGCGCAGGCAACGGTAGCCACTAATGCCGCACGCTTCCGGGTTGTGGCCTGCGGGCGTCGGTGGGGCAAAACCTTCTGGGGCTCCGGTGAAGCGTGCATCTCTGCCGCCGCCGGCGGGCGCGTCTGGTGGATCGGCCCCTCGTACAAGCAAGCCCAAGAGGGTTGGGGCGTCGTCAAGTGGATCGCTCGCCAGCTTCCCGGTTGCACGATCCGCGAAGCCGAGCGGGAAGTCATCTTCCCCGGCGGCGGGCGAGTCGAAATCAAGACGGCAGACGACCCTAACCGACTGCGTGGCAGCGGGCTTGACCTCGCGATCCTGGACGAAGCCGCGTACATGGGCGAGAGCGTGTGGGCTGACGTGGTTCGGCCTGCCCTCGTTGATCGCAAGGGTCGCGCGATCTTCATCTCCACGCCCCGGGGTCGCAACTGGTTTCACGACCTATGGCTACGCGGAATGTCAGGCATGGACGGCTGGGCATCCTTCCAGTTCCCGACCGAATCCAACCCAAACCTTGACCGGGCCGAACTTCTCGCACTTCGCGCAGAGTCTCCTGACCGCGTGCAACGCGAAGAGTTTGACGCCGACTTCATCGAAGACGGTGGAGTCTTCAGGCGTGTCCGAGATTGCAGCACCGCCCCCATCGCAGAGCCCGTGGTCGGAGCCGAGTACGTCACCTTTGCCGACTTGGGCTTCGACGACTTCAACGCCGTGGCCGTGTTTCGAATCGACGGCGTACATCGAAAGCGACCTACCCAAGTCTACGCCGACAGGTGGAACCGCGAAGGCTGGCCCGTCTCCCGCGCCCGCATCGCCGGAACCGGGAAGCGATACCCCGGCGTCCTCGCAATCGACGCGACCAAAGAGACGTTCAGGGACAACCTCGCAAGCCAGCTTCGAAGCGACCTTGCAGGCCGTTGTCGCGTCTTCCCCGTGCGATTCAACGCCGCCAACAAGGAAACCGCAGTCCTCGGGTTCGCCGGAGCCCTCGAAGCCGGAAGTGTCGAGCTACTCCATCCCGATTCATGCCCAGCGGCGCTGGTTCAACTTCGAGAGCTTTCGGATTTCCAAGCAACGCGAACGGCGCTCGGGAATGTCCGCTATGCAGCTCCTAGCGGAAAGAATGACGACATGGCGATAGCAGTCCTCACGGCTCACGCCATTGTTAAAGAAGGCCGGGGGAGCGGCGCGACCCAGTTTGATCGCGTCACGGGAGGCTCGGTTTACTACTGATGCTCTACCGCAACCGCTCTCTGGACTTGGTACTCGAAAGCATCCGCGACAGCGCGTCACCGATCACGGACGGCTCTGTATCCGACATGAGCGCGGCGATAGCTGGCGCACTCAAGGACATGCGGGCAGCGTACAAGGGCGGGGACGCCGCGCTGGACATGCTCATCATGAAGCGGGGCACGTCACCGGACGATGCCCAGGCGATGCGCCGGCACTTCATGGACAAGCCCATCGCTGGCGTGGTTGTGGATACGCACGCGCGGTTCCTGTACGGCACACCGCCTCAGCGGGCCTATTGGGTCGGACCCGAGCGCCCGGACGCGGTACGCGCGGCCCGGCGCATACTAGCGGGCGAATCTGTGGAGTCCGACAAGCGCACGGAAGCGCTGTCTCAGTGGTTCCGTGACGTTCACGACGCCAACAATCACGCGGCGCTCTTCATGCGCGGCGCGCGGCTCATGATGCGCGACGGAATGGCGGCGCTCAAGGTGTGGCTGGTCTACGAAGACGAAGACTACACCGACGAAGCGAAAACCCAGGTGCGGACAGAGGCCGTTCCGGTAGTCCGTATGGACTTCATGGGCACGCTCCCGGGTTCGCAATCCAAGGCGAACGGATCGGGTTACGAGGACGCTATCCCGATCTTCGATCCAGAGGATGCGGACTACGTTATCGCCGTGCTGGAGCTTCGCCGCAACCGCAAGGGCGACGTAGTGAAGCGCACGCTGTGGGGGAACGAAGAGTACACGGACATTGGGGATGATTGGGAGCCCATCGGCGCACCCGAGCCCCATCCCTACGGCGCGCCGCCCTTCGTCTTCTTGGGCGACGGGTCCACGCTCCTGCATCGAGTCATCGGCTACCAGCGGGCGGCGGTCAACGTCCAGAGCGCGCTATCGGCTGGCATCCGCACCATGGCTGGCCAGCAAGTCGCCGTCCAGAAGGGCCGGGACAACAACCCGCGCGAGGACGACGGGAGCGGAGACGGCAAGGGCCGCGTTCGCATGGGCCGGGACAACATTCTCTATCTGGACGAAGGGAACACCGACTTCTTCTTCGCCTCGCCTTCATTCGACGCGGCGCCCATCGGGTCCGAGCTTGAAAAGCTGGTGCAAGAGGGGATGACGATGGCGGACCTCGCCCCAGCTATCGTGCTTGGCGGGCTTGCCGCGATCCAACCCGAGACCCTCAAGCAAATGCTCATCCCGACCATCGCGCGGTACACGGAGAACGTGACGCACGCGACGGCTTTCGAGGACGACAAGACCTTGATCCTGGCCCGGATCGCTCACGCCTACGCGGGCGAGTTCGGGCTTCCGAGCGGTTGGGACATCTACGAGGGCCAGCGCGGGGACAACCAACTCGACTGGGACATCACCTTCGCCGACTCCCCGCTCCCGGTTGACCGTGCTAGCGAGGAGACGCGGGACTCGCTGGCCATCACCCATGGAACCCTCACGCTGGAAGAGTTCGTCGGGAAATATCGCTTACCGTCAGGATCGGCGCAGGAGATTGCCGACTACGTGAAGGCTCTGCGCGAGGCGGACAAGGCGCGGTTCCAGGACACCATGCCGACGTTCGGAGAGGGCAAGCGGACGATGCTTGACGATCCCGACGCCGAAGAGCCCACGCCAAGCGCCACCGAGCCGACTGCGGCACCGACCACGGCATCGGCTAACGCTCAGGACATCGGGGCCGTGACCGACGCGGTTGACTTCCAGGCGCTTTCGCTCCTCTTGGAGCGGCTCAAGCGCATCAATGATCTTGCCCTTGCCAACGTGGTCCGAGACAAGATCGCCGGGGCCCTGGACGCGAGCGTGGCGCCGCTCACCGAAGAGCAATTCCTTGGGCCCGAACCAGTAGTAGCGCCTACGCAGCCGGAGCCCAATGCCTAGAGCCGACGCGATGCAGCAGATGTACGCGCGGTTCGCCGCGTGGAAGCGCTCCATGACGGGGCTCTCCACCCAGGCGCAGGCGCAGGCGTCCAAGCTCCTGAACGAGTACGCCGCCGAGCTTGTGCGCGCGACGATGGCCGGGACTTCTCCTACGGGCCCGGCGCTCACCACGCTGGACACGCGCCTGCTCGGCACGCTTGAGAACAAGCTGGCGAACCTAGTCACCATGCAGGGCCAGCTTCAGCAGGAGCTTGCCCAGCACACGCTCAAAGCCACGGCTCGCGGCATGGCCGAAGCCTACGGCGGGTTCGGCGTGGTGACTCCTGGCGCAATCGCATCGGCGCAGACGGCGCTGGAGACGTTCGCCCGCAAGACGGGAAACATCGGGTTCGACTCATGGACCGGGCGGTTTCAGAACGCGGGGTCCGCGCTCCTGGAAGGGCTCAAGAAGGATCTGACAAGCGCACAACTTCACGGATGGAGCCAGTCCGACCTAGCTCGCGCGATGCTTCGCCGGCCGGAGTTCAATTTCAAGAACCTGCCGCCCGTCTCCGAGCGGGCCATGAACGTCTTTACCCGGGGCGGCACGCTCACCGAATCGCAGGCCCTTGTCAATCGAGCCTATGGCATCGCTGAAACCGAGGCGGCATATGTCCGCTCACGCGATCTGGCGGCATGGACCGAGGGCTCCAGCATCGAATACTGCTTCAACGCCAATGAAGTGCCGGTGGACGAAGACTGCATCGCGGCTACCGCCGCTGGCGTGATCCTGATTACCAAGATGATCGCCCTCTACGGCGACACCCCGCGTCACCCGAACTGCGATTCCGAGATTGTTCCCGTTCCCTCCGCCCTGCGCGAGCAGGCGACGGACCTTCAGAAAGCGCAAGCCGAAGAACTGGCGGCTGCGTGATGACCACCCAAGCCCGTAGGGGCGAGGAGTAACGACATGGACCCGAAGGCAGCAGTAGTGCCGCCCGACCCGGCGGCTCCGCCTGTAGTGGCAGATCCGCAAACCCCCGCGCAACCGTTCAAGGCGTTCGCCACCCAGGCGGACTTCGACGAATGGAAGGCCAAGGCCACCGAGGCCAAGGACAAGGAACTCGCCAAGCTCCGTAGGGAGTCGGAAGAGGCGCGGGCGAAGAGCATGACGGAAGACGAGAAGAGGCTGGCAGACGCCAAGGCCGAAGGGCGCAAGGAAGTCGAAACGCAACTGGAAGTGGCGAAGCGCGAGGCGGCGGTTCTCCGTCACCTTGCCGCCAAGCTCGGGCCCAATGCGACCGACGAGCAACTTGCGGACTTGGCCAAGTTGGCGGGCGACGGCGACCCGAAAGAGGCCGTCGAAGCGCTCGCAGCGAAGTGGCCCGGCTTCTTCACTACCAACACGACCCGCGCCCCCGGTGGGGGAGGCGGACGAAACATCACAGCGGGCAACCCGTCGCCATACGGTTTCGACGCGACGGAATGCCAGCGCGCATTCGACGAACTCGGGCCGACCAAGTACAGGGAGTGGCACGCACAGAACCGCGCCGCAATCCTTGCCGCACAAGGCATGGAAGACGGCGACGGGATGAAAATGAGCGCGTCCATGACCTCCATCGGCCCGCAACCCAAACGATAGAGGAACACCATGACCCTTCAAACCAACTGGACCTCGGTGGGTTTGCTCGGCACTGCGGGTGTAGCTCCGGCGGCTTACGCCGACGAGCTGTATCTCGCAGCCGAACAGAAGCAGCTCATCGTTCCGCTCGTAGCGGAGAAGCCCGCAGATCCGGGGCAGGATCTCTTCATCCCGAAGCTGGGGCTTTCGACCGCTGTCACCCGTTACTCCAACCTCACCACTGACGGCACGACCTACAGCGTCACCACGTCCGAAGGCCAGGACTTGACCTACGAAGCGCTGGACGACTCTCCCGTGCAGTTCATGGAGAAGTTCCAGTACGTGGCGATGGCGTATGACAAGATCGCCTGGAATCGCATGGCCATTCCCAAACGGCTGTCGTTCATCAACGGGTGGAAGAAGCAAGCGTCCGGCGCGCTGGCCCGCGCTGGCGACGCGTCGATCCTGAGCCTGGCCCTCCCGGCGCTCATTCCGTCCGCCAACCAAATCAACTCGGCGGCGGCGGCGCACTTCACGTTCGATGACATCGGAACCGTACTGAAGCTGCTCAAGAAGAACAACGGCGACGGCGAGTTCATCGGCGTGCTGCACAGCGATGAGATCCCCTATCTCATCAACACACCGCAGTTGACGCAGTTCATGTGGACAGGTCGCCCCGATTCCGTCCGCAAGGATCTCGTCTTCGTGTACGGCCCGCTGACGATCTTCACTCACAACGACGTGTACGATGATACGCTGGACGGCTTCCACGGCATGTTCTTCAGCCGTGACGCCGTGGGCTATCGCTCGCGCAGCACGATGTCTATGGATGACTGGTACGACCCGAACACCAAGTCGTACAAGACCTCTCCCGACATCGACTACTGCTACGGGGCGAAGGAAACCAGCCTCATCGTCACCCTTCAGACCCCGAGGAGCTAACCATGAAGAAGATCATCGTCCTCTCGATCATCTGCCTCCTGGTGGCTCTCCCGGCGTCGGCCGCTACCGTGACGAGCGTTCTCAGCCATGACGTGAGGGATGGGTTCGGTCGCGTTACTGTTTACGCCGATACGCTGCTTGCGGCGGGCACGGTGGCAAACAGTCAGGCGATCAAGCTCGTCGACCCGGCATGGATCACGCTGGCCGGCGGGACGAACTACATCTCGTTGCCGCTGAGCATCGTGGTGAAGACCACGTTCGCCGTATGCGACACGTTCCACGTCGGCGTGCAAACCAGCGAGGACGGATCGACGTGGTACACGGCGCTGGCGTACACGTTGCAGACCTCATCCATGACCGAGGGAACGCCCGAGGTAGTTTGGCTGACTCTGCCGGCAGCGCGGTACATCCGTGTTCAGCAGAACGTCAAGACCACGGCGACGGGGCACTGTTACACGTACATCACGTACCCGGTGAAGTAGGGAGATTTCATGTCGCACATAACGGTACTCGCACCTAACGGCCTTGTGATGGACGTTACCGATCCATCGCAAGAAGCGTCGTTTGCGCGCGCCGGAGTGCGCGGCTGGAAACTCGTACCAGAAGCAACAACCTCCGACGCGGGGGCGGGTTCACAGGAGCCCGCTCCCGTAGCGGAGCCCGTTCGAGTGAAGCGTCCTTACAAGAGGCGGAAGTAGCATGGCGCTTTGCACAGCGGTACAGGTGATCGGGAAGCTCCCGATCCAGTACTCGACAACCGACGTTCCGACATCGACTGCCAGCGCCAACATGGGCCTGGATACGATGATCGCCAAGAGCGGCGGGATCATCGGGTTTGCGCTCCGCAAGTTCTGCTACACGTTCAACGCCGTTGACCACGCGACCTACCCGACCCCGGCCCCGATCAACCTGGCAGCGATTCATTTTACGGCCTCGCAAGCATTTGAGCAGTTGGGCCTGATCCAGAACAACGAGGGGCTAGGCGCGTCGGCGCAGTACCACGTTGAGCAAGGGAACGCGCTCCTGGCCGGTATCGTCGCCGCGCGTGGCGAGACGGGGCTGGAAGTCACAACCGCCGAGACGTTGACCTTCGGCACGGACAGCGGCAAGCCCTGGGGATTGAACGCCGACGAAGCCTACCTTGCAGCTACGTCGCCGCTCACCTCTACCGAGCCGCCGCACATTATCCGGGAGCGCGTGCGGCTTGCGATCACGGACGCGGGGACATCGAGCTACACCGCCGCCGAGTTGAACCGGATGCGCTACGCCGAGCGGGACGAATACGGCCATTACAACGGCGAGTACGCCGTCCGGTGGGACTTGGCGCGCGGCAAGTGGATCTTCCAGGCGCTCAACACCGAACTCCTCAAGGCCACGGTCATCGTGAAGTACCAATGGAATTACCAGCGCAACGCCGGCGACGGCTGGCCGGGGGTGTAGTGGACGACTTCTCCGTCACGATGGATGCAACGCAGCTTGAGGCGCGCCTGAACAAAGTCGCCCAAGGTCTGCGCGCGCTTCCGTTGGACAAGAACACGAACCCGCTCAGCGTGTGGATTCAGAGCTACCAGTTGCGGGAGCGTGCGGCGCAGCGGCCAACGGTCAACGCGTTCGGTGCGTTCCGGGGTGCGGTGTGGCATCCGCTCGAACCTGCATACACGCGCGTGACCGATGGACGCTCCGTGCCCGTGTGGGGTGGAGTGCCGCGCTTGCGGGCCGGTCGCGTGACTCGGGCGCGCACCGATATCAATGCAATGGGCCAAGTGGTCTACACGTCCAAGCGCAAGGGCCGCAAGTTGGGCTCGTTCGCGTCGGTGGTGCCGGGCCAGACGTTCACCACGGGGCCGGTGAAGGGCAAACTCAAGTCTGACGGCTCGCGGTACAAGCCCTCCGACAAGCAACTCGGGCGCGACTCCGGCGGCCACGTCTTCGGGGAATGGATCTCGCCCCGCAACATCATCATCGCCGCGCATGGCCTCGTTGCCGTGCTGACTCACCCATTCGCGTGGGCGGCCAAGGTGAACGAGTCGCGCCGCTTCGCGTGGTCTTCCGGCATTGAGGAGCAAGAGACGCGGGAGTTCAGGGACAGGATGCTCGCGTACTTCAACCTGATTACGGGCAACGCATGACGCAGACCAACTGGAAGATCCTTGCAGCCACCACCACGGGGAGCTTCTTCGCCAACGTAGACGCGGCGCTCGAAACGTACCTGAAAACGAGCGGGCCGTCTTCGGGGGTTGTCGGCGCGCTCGGCGCGGCCTTCATTACGGGCACCTATGAGACTTGGCCGGGGCTGGCCGGGACCACGGCAACGCGCTTCCCCATCATCTTGGTCAACACCTCCGGCGGCGCGAACCGCACCGAGTCCGGAGCAAATACCGAGTGCTCGTGCGTCACGGAGATACGGATCTGCGACTCCAACGCGAACGCACGCGCCGCCGCCGCAATCGTTCAACAACTGGCGCACGCCGTAGCCAGCGCGCTCGGACAGAGCAAAGACGGCGGATCGTGGGCGTCCTCAGATTGGGCCGCGTTCTACTGCAACGGAGCGCAGCCCGAGATTTCAGTGAATCCCCCCACCGTCGTCTATGACGACGCAAAGAACATGATCGGCACAGGTGCGCTCATCGTCATGCGATGGGAACACTCGGACAACGGTTAAGGAGCAACGAACATGAGTCTCTTCGGATCGCAACACCGGATTCAGGTCTCGACGACCAAGCAGGACGCGGTTGCTGCCGAGACCCGCGACGTGCGGTTCAAGGGACCGCAGAGCGGGCACAACACGGCAACCGCCAACATCGAGCGGTACACGGGCGACATGGAAGCGGGGATGGCAACGCACCTTCCAGACGCCATCGGAACGCCCATCGCGGCGGAGTGGAGCAAGCAGCTCACCTTCGCAGCCGACGATGCCACCGTACCGTTTTTCCTCTTCTACGTCTCCTGCAAGGGTGACGCTGACAGCACGTCCGCCCAACTGGACACGTCATCCGGCGTATTCGAGCACGCGTGGACGGGCCCCAGCGTGGCCGGCGACGTGCTCGCCTTCTCGCTTGAGGACTTGGGTCAGCCGGGAACGGACGACGCCGATTTCAACCGGCTCGTGAGTACCGTCACCCCGCAGAGCGTGGAGATTGCGGGCTCCCGGCGCGGCGTGTGTACCGTAACCACCTCGCTACTCGGCGGATCAACCACGACAGCGGCGGCTGGCACCACGATTGCCTCCGCGAACCGCAACTGCCTCTTCACCTTCAGCATGTCCCATATCTTCACGAGTACGGCGGTCGGCGTCGGGGCAACCTCCACTTGGGGCGCCCATGCGAACGGGCTGGACACCGACGCGGAAGTGCTCGCCGCGACCCACCTCAACGCGACAGCCTCCAGCCTCACCCCGTATCTCCACGAGTTCAAGGTGGTCGGAACCCGCGACATTGACATGACGCGCAGCATGGCTCCCGGCAACTTCGATTCCAGTTACGCGGCGGTGGTGCCCACGTGCGGCGACTACATCATGGGGCCGAAGCAGCAACAGCTCGAACTCGAATTGCTCTTCGAGCAGAACGGGGATGCGGGCGGCGTGATCGAGGGACTCCGCGCTGAGTACGACGCCGGGACGCTGCGCCCGTGGGAGTTCTGGCTGGTTCACCCGCTTGCCCACGCCGGCGGGGCCAGTTTCGCCTACAACTTCCTCAAGGTCACGATGGCCAGCGGCCACCCGATCTCATGGAAGGAAGAGAACGACGGATTCGGCGAGCGCTTCGTGCGCGTCCGCTATCAGGGCGGATACGACACCACGGACGCAATGGGATGGCATATCGCAGCGGGGTCCACGTCGCTCGTGACGGACCTCGGCGCGTAGTAGAACGAAGGGGGAACGATGCTCAAGGCTCCCGAGCCGATCCGGTTCGAGTACACCGCGCCTGACGGGGTGCTGGAAGTGCTGATCTTCCAGCGCCCCGATATAGACACCACGGCGGACGTTCTAGCCGGCCAGTCCTACGCCCTTGACCAATTCAAGAGCACGGAACTCTCCCGGCGCTACCGTGCGTTTTGGGACGGGCATGGGCCGGTGAAGGACGACGCCGAGCCGGAAGATGTCCAGGCGTGGCTTGAGGAGTACCACGCGCAAGGCGTCGGCGTGCCGAAGTCCGACCGCGAAGCCATGACCGCGCTTGAGATGAACGGCGTCAAAGCTACCGTCGCGCTGTGCATCGGGTACGAGCGGGCGGGTGAGCCCGTGGAGATCAAGCCGGAAGACCTCCGTGCCGGGCTCAACTCTTCCGGGTCTGGATACCTTGACGTGCTGAAGAAGGCGCGAGACCGCGTGTTCTACAGCAATGAGGACGCGTGATTGCCGACGATCTGCGGCGCATCGAGCAACATGGGAAGTGGCTCGCGTACCACGGCTCGCAGGAGCGGAAGGGGCCAGAGCCGCCTCCCGGCTTTCTCGACTGCCCCGCGTGCCCAATCGCGCGCGAGTGCGAGGACGAAGAGGAGCGCCGGGATCTGTGCGCCTCTTGCCCCTATGAGCATGAAGGCGCGCTCCCTCGCGGGCCGTCCCTCCACTTCCGACGCGTGTGCGAGTGGGCCGGACTACCGGAGTCGATTCTAGCCATGTACGCCGAACGCCTGTCCTACCACCTTCTGAGAGACGTTGCGGAGCTGAAGCAGTACCGCGCGGCGAAGATGGGGGGATTCGGTGGCTGAAACCGTCCTTTCAATCCTAGCGCGGTTCCGGGGCGAAGGCGCGGCCAAGGGCGTCGATGATCTGAAAGCCAAACTCAATGAGCTTGGCACGGGCGCTACCGGAGCGTCCGCACAGGCGTCGGCATCGCTTGCCAAGCTCAATACCGATGCCGTAGCCGCGTCCAAATCGCTCGGGTCGGCCTATGACGTTGAATTCGTCAGTCAGGCCGGGCCGATCAATGAGACCGCGCAGGCGGTCACCGATCTCGGCACGCAAGCTCAGGCCACGAGTCAAGAGCTTACGACCATGTTCGAGCCGGTGGCAGAGGCTGCCGCCGAGATGACCGCCGAAGTCACCACACAATACAAGGTGTTGTCGGACAACGTAGCCAAGTCATCGCAAGACATGGCGCGCGAGATGATAGATGGCATCGAGTCTCAGATAAAGGCGGAGCGCGAGGCCGCAACGCAGCACGTGAAGACTGCGGCGGCACAGACGGAAACCGCAGCCAACACCACAAAGGCAGCCAAGAAGTCCAAGGCCGACACAGAGGAAACCACCAAAGCCGTAAAAGCGCAATCGGCAGAAGCCGAAAAGCTCGGCATGAACTGGAAGAAGATCGCGGTTGGCCTTGGCCTGTCCGCCTCCGCCACCATCGGAATCGTGCGGTTCCTGAAAGACAGCATCGGTTCTGCAGTTGAGGCCGATGAGCGGTTGGCTAGTTCCGTTGCCAGCATCAACAGTTCATGGGCCGGGTTCAAGCAGGCCGCAGGGGCGGGACTGATTGAGCTTGCCGGCGGGGCCGACAGGCTCAAGGCCGGAATCGACGGCATCAACGAATCGCTGCGCGCCTTCTCTCACGAGAAGATTGAACTCACGTTCGGAGAGAAGACAGAGTTCTTCTTGAAGTACGCGATGGGGCAGGCCACCGGGACCGTACTAACCGGCGGTGTCATCACGCGGGCGGGCGAGCGTGCTGATGCCGATCCGGTCATCCAGGGGCGGAGACGGTCTAGGGCCGCACTTGCCGAGATGGGCGAAGAGGAGCGTGCCGCGCTTGACCTTGACCGACTCGGGCGACGCTCCAGCAATACCGCGACCGGGCTTGGTCGTGACATCGCACCTCTTATTGATGCAGAGAAGGGCCTAACAGCAGAACTCGGTCGCCTCATCGATGGAATGGCAAGCGGCGACCTCCCCGGCACGGCGCGCGACGTTCTGGTAGACGCGAACCAGCCGGCGCAACCACGCTCCCGCGAGGACTTCGGGCGGAACGCAGAGGCGGAAGTAGCGCGTCAGGAGCAAGAGGCGCGGCAAGCCGACTTGGACCGCCTCATGGAAATCGAGGCGCACCAAGAGCGCGCACGCCAGCAGGCCGATGAGCTTGGCCACGCGATCACCTACGGGCTGGCCAACGGAATCAGACAGGCGAAGACGCTGGGGGATGTACTCGACTCCGCGCTTCAGTCGGTGATGGACAACCTTCTGAATCGCGGCGCTGATGCAGCCGGCGACTGGCTCGGCAATGTGATAAGCAAGATCGGCGGGTCCGGGGTCGCGAACGCGCCCAAGAGCGCATCGGGCGGCGGCTCTAGCAGGCCATCCATGCGCGAGTCCACGACGCCGCAGTCTGCCGGAGGGGTGCGCACCCTCGTGATCCCGCTCATGGTAGGCGGGCGCGAAATGGCCCGCGTCCTGATTCCCGACCTAGACCAAGCATACGCGAGAGGACAGGCGGGCTAATGGCAGCGACGTGGCGGCTCATGCTCTCGCACAACGTGGCGCACCTGAACCCGACGCTCACCACGGGCACGGCGGTTGCGGGCTATCCATTCGGCTCGATCCGCACGCTGAACCCGAACGAGCGCGGGCGCGTGGTAGAGGCTACCAACCGCGTTGACCTGGACTTCGACCGGGGCGCTGCCACAGGTAAGAACGCCGTCAACTGCCTCTTCATGGCGGGCTGTACCTATTCCAGCTTCGCGGCGGTTCAGGCGCTGGACTGTGCCGCCTCGGACTTCGGGGCCGGTACGTTCAACGAGCTTGTGGACGATGCGGCGGTCAGCCTCAACACCTACACGCCGCGCCTCTTGTGCTTCACCGCGCTTGCCACCTCTGCGCTGCGATATCTGCGGTTCTCCACGATCCTGACGGCATCGGATACGTTTGAATACGGCACGGTTTCTTTCGGTGTCCAGTACGAGCTTGGCAACGAGCTTTTGGGCGGTACGGAGTCGGCCAACGGCGACGGGTCGGTGACGTTCACCAAGACGTTCCGCAAGCCGTCGAAACTCACGACGGCTAACGTCGCCGCGATCATGGCGCTGTACGAGAAGCCGTGGATATACAACTCGACCAACTCGGCCCTAGACGGATGGGGGCCCGCCGCGTCGGCCAGCGAGGGTCCGCGTCCCGTAGTGCTGGCCAAGTTCGCAAGCTCGACCGATCTGTCTTCGACCGTGGCCTATTACGGGGTGGCGGACATCCGCTCTAACGAGTGGGCGGCGAACTACTCCGAACTCCAGATCACCATGACGACGATACCGCTGGGGCCGCTCCATTGAGCAACTACGCCAGCGCGAAGGCTGCAAGCGAGATCCGTGGCGGGCACTATCGCATCGGCGCGACGATCACGCCGATTGACCCCGACTCGCACGCGCCAACCAACGTGACTCTGCGCGGCCCCGGGTCGAATGTGCTGGCCGTCACGGACGGCGACCCCTGGCCCTACGATTCGAGCGACACGAAGATGTGGTTCGAGTCGGTGGTGGAGTCGTTCGGTGATATCTCGTGCGCCGCCGAGATCCACAGCGCGTTTCAGACGCTGGCCGATCCGCGCTTGGTGCTACGCGACGTGCGCATCAACGGGGTTCTGGACAACGGGCAACTGACCTTTGCGAGCGGAACCCCGGCAGAGTCGCCAACGCTGACCGGCGACGAAGTGCGGTTGTCTCAACTGCTGCAATACTACGTCTGGCAGGGCGCGGCGGTGGAGTACAAGGTCTATTACTTCGCCGGGCCCACCACTGACGATACGGCAACCTACAAGACGCAGACGATATTCAAGGGCATCGTGCAATCGGTGGACCTTCCCGCCGGCCAGATCGTGTTCAACCTGACGCAGAGCACCAAGGCCGAGGACACGCTGATACCGTCCGCCGCGCACCGGATCACGGACCCGCCCGACCCGAACGCGAAGGGGCAGTTCATCCCGATTGTGTTCGGGGCGCACAACTCCGAGAACTTCATCAATAGCAATACTTGGCTGGAAGCGATTGCGGCCGGGTTTCATCCGGCCCTGGCCCCGGTCATATCGTGGAAGCGCACCGGAAACAGCCCCGACTATTTGCTGGTCACCAATGACTGCTACGGCCCCAATACCGATTGGGGAGAGCAAGATGAGTTTGCGTCGGGTGGCGCATCCGATGCTGACGACGGCCTTGTCATCTATCTGCCCGAGGCCGACGCATTTGGAAAGATAGTGGCTGGAACTAGTACGGGACAGAGCAAAATCTATAGCGACCCGACCGGGTTCGGCGGTTCAACCGGCATCACGGTCATCGTACAGGAGTACCAGACTGCCGACGTGTACGTTCCTTGCGATGGAATCTACACAGACGTAGACTCGCTTGTGGATGACCCGGCGGCCCTGTTTGACCGCTCCCCGTACACGTATGCCAACGTGTCCTGCGACGACACCGACGCCGACAGGGTAGTTCAATTCACTGTGTCGCCAATCACCATCATGGGCGAGATCCCGGTGGCCACGGACTGCATCGGTGCGTACATCTTGCTAAACAACTGCGCGCTTAGTGGATCTCCTGGCGTGGACTTCGGTATCTACTCCATTGCAAGCGCTGATTGGGTTGGCGGGTACGCTGGTTCCGTGCAGGGCAACCTTGTGGTTTCAGAATTGGAGGCCGGTGGGCTACGTACTCAAGCACAAGACAACTCGACCGCCGTGCCGGTGACGGCATATGTCTGCCGCAGCGGTCAACAGCAGCCGATCATGCGGATGGACTGGCGCTATGTGGCCAACAACGACCCGGACCCAGACACTGAGGGGCCGATGGTTGTACGGATGATCATAACTAATGCGGGATCTGCGGGTGATGCTTTCCAACTGATCTCTGTCGGCGTTATCTGCCGCGTGAAGCTCAAGACGGGCGGCGCGCAACTCACCCGCACGAGCCCCAAGGTCAACATCCTCGGAAGGATCGTGCGCTAATGGCGTGGATGCCTGCCAATGTACCGGGAAACGGCGCTGGCGGCGGTTCGGTCAGTCCCGGCCTTGGCCCCGCGTGGCTTTGGGGCTATGCCATCGGCACCTCGTTCAACATCGCAAAGGGCCTATTCGGCCCGCAGTCGCCCGTCATGTACCCCCGCGTGTCAAAGCCCGGCGCGTACCCTACTTTTCAACGCATCGGCACTTCCGAGCCAATCGCGCCGTACTTCGTCCAGAACTACATGAACGCGCGCAAGTGGACGCTGGACAACGACGCCGGAGACGTGACCGGGACGGCTGACTACAACATCACGGGCCCGCCGCACATTGCCGACTGCATCCTCCGCAAGTGGGGAAACGGTGTCACGGGTTCCGATATGGTCACAGCGGCCTCGCAGTTCGGTAGCTTCCGCGAAGTGCGCGACGAGCTACAGCGGTGGACGATTGACAACATCTCGACTGACCTTGGGTGGTACAACAACGTAACCATCTCACAGCTGACGAGCATCAAGGCGGCCATAGCGGCGCTCTGCGCCCAGGCCCCGTTTTTCGTGTCGCGCCGTAACGACGGGCTGATATACGCCGGAGTGTATCCGGTAGCCCAGGCCAATGCCGACCACTTCTGGTACAACGACTCCGCCGGGAACCGCGTCAAGATACACCCGAACTCGCAACATCCAGGTGCGGCAGACTTCGGCAAGCCGTATGCCGTGGAAGGATTCACGGCAGCCCTTACGCCGTCCGACGAAATCTTCAACCGCTTCACAGTCAACTACCGCCAGTTCATGCCAACCGGCAAGCTGGAATCTCGGCAGTACGTCTGCGAGGCCGATGCAAGCTGCATCTTGTGGGAGGGCTCTTCCACGGAAGAGAGTCTCCCGGTTGGGAGCGCAACGGACCTTGCGGGCGAGCTTGGGTACAACGTCGCCACGATCTGCGCGGCATCGCAAGCCCGCTACGGGTTGCGCGAGATGCCGGAGATCAATCTTGATTTCGTGTATGGGCACGTGGTGGCTACCGCGTTCCTGAACTATCTAGTCAGGCGCTACACGAATCCGCGCATCGTGTTCTCGTGTCAGGGCGGGATTGAGTTCAGCGACCTGTGCCCCGGTCACATCATCCGCATCTCCAACGACATGAACTACGAGGCCACGCGCCCCGACTACATCAATCAGCCGGCGAAGCTGGCCGGGTGGAACACGACGGGGGCGACGGGGGTCGCGGACTACTTGGTAAACAGTGTGCGCCTGCTACCGGCGAGCGGGTCATTCTCAGTTGAGTTTTCCGCCGAGCAGATCATCTACACGCCCGTCTAGGGCAAGGAGTCAGACCATGAGAACGAGACTTGTGCTGGCGCTGGGGGTCGGACTCCTCGCGCTCGCGTGTGCCGCGCCTGTGAGCGCCCAAATGTGGGACGCGAAGCTGTACTCGCCGCATTCGGTTGCGGCCTATGACACCTCACTGACCGTTACCTCTTCCACGCTGGACACGCTGGCCCTTGGCGGTGTGGCGGCTCAGTGGACGATTTGGTCTACCAGCGCGTCGGCGACGGTCACCTATGTCGGCTGCATCCCGGCGACGGTGATCAGCAACCCGAAGCTGCGGGCGATTCCTGGCTATGGTTACTTTCTGGTCGGTGCCGGCAAGGTTGGCGCGGACTCCACAGCGGGCTCCCGCTATTGGGCTCAAGCGTTCCCGTGCGCGAAGTGGGACACGCTGCTCGGCGGTGAGGTGCATTCGTGGGAAGACCCGATCACGCATATCCTGGTTGACGGCGGCGGGAACGGCACGGTCTACGTTCACGCGTTGGTGAGAAGGCGATAAGGGGGAAGGACGATGAGACACACTATCAGACTACTTGCGGCGCTCGCGATTCTGGCGTGTGTCTCATCGCCAGCGCTCGGCGCTGGATGGTACGACGCAAGCTGGCAATACCGGGCGAAGGTCACGGTCCAAGCCGATCAGGTGGCCGGTGACCTCGCGGACTTCCCGGTCTACGTCGATCTGTCCGGGGTGTCGTGGGCTGGACTCAGGACAAACGCCAGATCGGACGGAGCCGACATCCTCGTCACTGCGAGCGACGGCACGACGAAGTTAGCGCGTGAACTCGTTTGGTTCACGCCAGCTTCCGGCGGCGAGTTGTACTTCCGGGCCACGACTATCGCAAACGCCACCGATACCGACTTCTACGTCTACTGGGGTCGGTCGGACGGGGCCGAGGCGAATACACTGACCGGAACGAGTGGCGTGTGGAATGCGAACTATCTCCTCGTCTACCACATGCAGAGCGGGGCGGGCACGGCCCTTGTCAACTCCAGCCGGGCAGGCACTGGCAAGAATGCCACCATGTACAGGCTGGCCGGGACTGCGGTGTCCGGGATTGCTGGGAACGCGGTAGCCTTCGACGATTCTACGTACTACAAAACCACTATCGACGCCAACGCCAGCACGAGCCTAACTATGAGCGCGTGGGCCAAGCGCACGGCATCGACCAACATAAATCTCACAAACTATCTAGCCGAAATCAGTAATCAGTATTCTATGTTTGGGTGGGGCGTAGCCACGCCAGATCCGCAGGCCACGTACTACGAGGCCGGCCCGTCATACCTTGGGTTCGGTCAGAACGTCGGCCTGCCCACCGTGAACGCGTGGACGAACATGGTGTTTGCAAGGGCAGATACCCTCGTTTCGTACTTCTCGAACGGCGACAGTCTCGGAGTAGTGGATGCAACAAACGGCCGCAACATTGCCGCTTCTGCTACCTTCACGATTGGTGACAACGGTTCGTCTGGTGGTGTCAGTTGGGAAGGTCACCTTGACGAGTACAGGATATCCGACGTTCGCCGCAGTGCTGAATGGATCGCAGCGGAGTACGTCAACCTCGTCACGCCGACGACGTTCTATGAAGTAGCAGCGCCCGAGCAGGTGGAGTTTTCCGAACTGATTCTTCCGGCCACCATCTATGCGGTTGTCGGTAGGGAAATGTCGATCCGCTTCGACCAATTGATCGCGCAGATACCCGCCAACGATCACCTGGTCTACTCATGCGCGAGCGACAGCGGGACGTGCGACACCACCGGGTTTTACTTCACCCCGTCAGGGGTCGGAATCTCTACCGTCGCGTTCTCCGTTGAAGACTCGTACTACGACACAACGGTGGTAGTGGATACCGTTACCGTTTCCGCGGTTGCTGCGGATGGCGGGACCGGGACGTATGGGGCGCTGTTCGTTGGCGATTCGGTCATGGCGATGTATCCGCTCGGACAACCAGACTCCACGTACATCCCGAGCTATAACAATCTCTACTTCAGCACAGACGGCGGCGCGGGCCTTCGATTCATTGGAAGCCAGGGCGCAGATCCAATATTCCACGAGGGCCGAAACGGTAAGGACTGGAACTTCTTTGTCACGGCTGGCGGTGGTGCCAATCCGTTCTGGGACACCAGCAGCAGCGCGCTCGATTTCCAGAGCTACGTAGCCGATTCGTCACAGGTTCCTCCAATCGACTTCTGTGTAATCCAGTTGGGCTATAACGACATCTTCGCGCGTGGCGATCTACTCGGCGCGGCTTCCATCGACACGCTGACCGACCGCATCGACGCCTTCTGCACGGCGCTGTTGTCTGCGGACACGGGATATCCAGGATGCAAGATCGTATTGGTCCTGCCGTCGTCTGCAAACATAGACACCCTGGCATGGATCGAAGATTACACCGACATGACGAATTGGGAGTTCTACGAACAGAACATCGTCATTTACCGCAAGGCGCTGCGCGACCGATACGATGCCGGGGCCTACAACGCGCACGTCTCTGTCTGTGCTGCTGGCGTGTGGGTGGACCGCGCGAACGACTACCCGGCCACCAACTATCTTCATCCGCTACGGTCAGGTCACATTCACCTAGCCGATGCGATCTACGCGCACTTGAGGGCGCTGATCTCTTCGTCCTCATCCGGCAACAAGCGCGTGGGGCATTTCGGCATTGGCCCGATTCCACGGGGCACCAGGGTACGCATTGGTCCGGGGCGCGTAGGGCCGCACTGACCATGAAACTCGATTCTCTTGACCTCGCACGGTAGAACGGGGACAGCATGAACGCACCGAACGACGGAAGGCCGGGCAACGGGTGGACGCAAGCCGAGGAATGGGTGAAGCGCGAACTAGATAGGCTTGGCGACGGCCAAGACGAAATCACGAAGCGCATAAACACCCTCATCATGTGGATGTTGGCGCAGACGGCGGCCATCGTCATTGCGATCTTCTTCGAGCTTCTGCGGAGGCACGCGTGAGACTTCACGTACTCAAGGGCGATCTGAACCGGGACGAAGGGTTGAGGCTCAAGCCGTATCTGTGTACCGCCGGAAAGACCACCATCGGCATCGGGCGGAACCTGGACGATGTTGGGATCACCGAGGCCGAAGCGCTCCATCTGCTGGAGAATGATATCGAGCGAGCGGTTGCCGTCTGCCGCCGTCTCTTCCCAACATGGGACGCGCTATCCGACGCGCGGCAGGAAGCCCTGGCGAACATGGCGTTCAACCTCGGTGAAGCGGGCCTCGGGAAGTTCAAGCAGATGCGCGCCGCTATCGAGGCGGACGACTGGCACACCGCGTCACAGGCGGTGCTTTCCAGCCGGTACGCCTATCAGGTGGGGGACAGGGCGAAGCGGATCGCCGCCGCGCTACTGAACGGATGACAAACAGGGGAGATTGAGATGAGCAAACCGCACTGCTGTCCTGTGTGTGGCGGGTCCGGTAGCGTACCAACGCAACCGAATGAATGGCCGTCAACCACAACCGGCGGCCAAATGGAAAAGACGTGTCACGCGTGCAACGGGGCCGGGGTTCTATGGGAACCGGACCCCGTAATACCGCCATTCACTATAACGTGGTCCGTACCTGGCCCCATCCCATATCACGGGACATGGCGGGCATGAAGTTCCGCGCGGGCGCTGTGTGGCATGGCCGTGGTGAGGGCTTCACCCCCTGCCGCTCATCTGACGAAGATCCTGCCCCTCGCCCGCGCATTTACTGAAAGGGGGAGACGATGCTGACCGGACTCAAGGCTCTAGTAGCATCATGGATCGGCGGGGACGCTGGCAAATGGTGGCACGAGCAGGAGCTTGACGCCTACCCACTGTTCAAGCCCTGCGACGTGGGGTTCTCGAGATACCACGGAACCATCGGCACGCTAATCGCGTTCTTCAGCGGTCGCGGGTGGAGTCACCAATTCACCTGTCTGGGCGCTGGCGAGATTGCCGAGGCCGTGAGTCCCAAGGGTCGGATCACCGGGCTCTATGTCTACATGGACCGAAAGCACTCGATTGAGGTATGGCGGTTTCCCGACAACGTGGTGACGCCGCACTACAAGAGCCTGCTAGTCGGCCATGCGCGCGGGGTTGTCGGCAGGCCCTACGATTACACCAACATCGCCCGGCACCTCGTCGATTCTGTCTGCAATTTCCTCTTCGGCATGCGCCCGCTCGCGCAGTACGTCAAGGACGCGGACGGCGCCGGGAAGAACGTCTGCTCCGAATGGTGGGGGTGGGTTTGGTTCTTCGTTACGGGGTTGCCGTTCAACCCCGGCCCGCGTTCATCAAAACTCCCCCACGTCAAGCAGGGCCAGGAAACTCCCGCCCAAAACTACGGGCGCACCATCGAAATGGGCGCGGTCAAGGTCTTCGAGATGCGGCGCGGGAAGATCGTCTACATCGCGGAGGACTTCTAATGGGATGGTGGAAACGCATCACGCTCAAGGGAGCGATCAAAGCCATCGTGGACTACATCATCAGCAGGGTCTCCTCGGGCAAGGGACGGATTCCACCGAATCTGTCACGCTAGAAAGGACAGATCATGGACCTGCAGCAGATCATGGAGCAGCTCCGCTCCCTCGGCATCTCCGTCAACCCGGCGCTCGCCCTGGTTGTCGGCCTCATCGTGGCGTGGGTGCGCAACCGGACCACGATGGGGGATGCGAACGCCCCGGCCCGGCAGCGCACCGTCATCCTGACGCTCGCGCTCGCCTTCGTCATGGTCGCGCTACTCGACCTGGCCGTGCGCGGCAACACGATCACTTGGGACGTACAGGTGACGGCCGGTGTCATCGCCTCGTGGCTGGCGACAGCGGCGCTCGCAGCCGGCGGGCGCTCGCTCATCAAGGGCGGGGCCGGCAAGTAGGCCGATTGTCAACCCGATTGACAACTCGCAACGGAAGGGGGAACCGTGAGCAACCGTAGGCAGTTAGCCGCAAGTGCCGACACTAAGAACGCGCAAGGGGACGGAAAGCGGGCCGATCCGCAATCCCTCGCACGCGCGGCGGTGGGCGACTACAAGCCGCCCCGCAAACCGTGCTACTCATGCAACCTTCCACCCGATGCTGCAGCCTGCCTTGCCGAGTTCGTGACGCTCAAGCTGGCCGGGCAGACCGTGCCGGTTCCGCTCATTTACCGGGTGCTGAAAGCCAACTATGGATTCAGTGAGACGGAATCGGCGCTACGCAATCACCTGAAAGACCACGTTCAAGGCTGGCGCGCGTGACCGACCCGAAAGTGGTGGCGCGGGCGGCGGTGGATGACTGGACGGCCAAGCTCAAGTCCCCCGCGCTCACCTTCCCCCATCTTCCCGATCGGGATTTGCCGACACCTCGACTACTCGACATCATGGAAGAGGCGCAAGGCCAGCGGGAAGAGGCGTCCGAGGCGCGGCGAATCATCCCGATTGGGATTAGCGTGCCAGGCCCGGTCGGTATCCACGTCTTCGGCGACCCCCACATCGACGATCCCGACTGTGACATCCGGCAACTGCGCACGGACGTAGCGCTAGTCCGGCGCACCGAGGGCCTCTACGCGCTCTGCATTGGGGATGATCGCAACAACTGGACGGGTCGGCTCGGGGCGCTGTACGCGAATCAGGATATCAGCGCCCGCAACGCGCGGCGTTTGGTGGAGTGGTTTGTCCGCTCCCTGGCCGGCCGATGGATCGCGCACATCGGCGGCAACCACGACGTTTGGAGCGGCGCGGATGATCCGCTGGAATGGCTCGCGCGCCAAGCCGGGTCCGCCTATGAGCCTTGGGAGGCGCGGCTGGAACTGTCCTTCCCTGAAGGACACCCCGTTCGCCTCTTCGCCGCGCACCGCTGGCCGGGGCACTCCATGTGGAATACCGCGCACGGCGTCCTGCGGGCGGCGATGATGGGCCTCGATGATGACGTGATCCTTGGCGGACATACCCATGTGAGCGGTCGAGCGATCACCCGCAACCCGCACAACGGCAGGATCACCCATTGCGTCCAGGTCGCATCGTATAAGGGGCGCGACGATTTCGCCCGCAAGATCGGGGCGCGGGATAACCACGTCTCTTGCAGCGCGTCCATCGTCATCGACCCGGAGAACGCGGCGCCCGATGCCCGGATCACGGTACTAGACAACGCCGCCGAGGCCGCCGAGTACCTCGCCTGGAAGCGCGCCCGGTGGAGGCGGCGGAGGTGAGTCAGCTTCGCCGGGATGATGTTGACCGGCTCTTTGACTACGGGGTGCATATCCCGACCCGCACCCTTTGGATGGGTACGGAGACCGATGAGTTCATGGCCGAATCCTTCCTCAAGGGGCTTGCCGTGCTGGACGCTACCAGCGCCGATCCGATCACCGTCATCATGAACAACATCGGCGGGGATGAGTACCACGGCATGGCGATCTATGACGCCATCGCTACGTCTAAGTCCTACGTCACAATCAAGGCGTTCGGCCACGCCATGAGCATGGGGAGCTGGATTCTCCAGGCGGCAGACGAACGGCTCATGGCCCCCAACGCCACGATGATGCTGCACTACGGAACCTGGAACGCGAGCGGGCCGGTGACCGAGGTGCGAGTCTACGCCGCCGAGATGGAACGGATCAACAAGCTCATGGAGTCGGCCTACTTCCCGAGAATACGGGCGGCGAAACCCCGATTCACGCTCAAGCAGCTCCAGGCGATGCTGGAAAGGGACACGTTCCTGACTGCTGCCGAGTCTGTGGCGATGGGGCTGGCCGACCGGGTTCTCTAACTAACCCGCACGGCTTCCGATTTGGGCGACATTTCGCCCCCATGTCAGGAATCGGACCGGGCGGGGATCTGCGCTCCTAGAGCCCCGCAGGAAGTCGGATGCCGGGGTCCGGTTTACAATGACTGCCCAGAAAGTTTACAGTCGGGCGCGCGGTCGATTTCTACGTGGATGAGCGATCCCCGGCCCGGACCAATCCATCTTAGTACTAAGTGGGGCTCGTGGCTTGTGGGGCTTCTCTCGCACTCACAGCGGCATTGTGGCGGTCGTCTCTGTCTAGATTCTGGGCAGTTAGCCCGGTGATAACAAAACCGGCCCGATCATGATGCGGCACGGCGTTCACCGGGTTGTTACCAGCGGAGACTCCCGGACCCTCCCGGAGCATCCCGGAGGTATCCGTTACCCCTCCGTTACAAGTCCGGGCACGGATCTTGACTCCAAGACTCGATCACGCCAGTCAAGTATCCACAGAAGCGATTTGCGTTGTTACGAAAATAGCGCTTTACCTTGTCCGACATTTGGCCGAAGATACCCACATGAACGCAACGGCACGACGCCTCGCACGAATCGCCAAGCGGCACGAAACCGAGTCCGACACCGCGCTCGCGGCCCTCTGCCGCGTCACGGCTAGAACCCTCGCCCGCTGGCGTGCTGGAACGTCGCGCCCTTCACCGCTCGCAATCGGGCGGCTTGCAGAGTTGGACGCCACACCGTCGCAAGACACCGTGGCAATCCCGGACGGCGGGCGCGGGCGCGCATGACTACCGTGAGCGATCTGCCCCGTTCGTCCACCTTTTCATCGGGCGCGCGCCGATACAAACGCCGGGGAGGGCGCGTGGCCAATGCTCTCCGCTCCCCGGCAACTACTTCGGAGGAGTGAACCATGAACACGCTAACCATTACCAAGGCGCGCATCGTGATCGAGCGCGATGAGAACGGATCGCACGCCATCGGCGCCGCCATGAAACACATCCCCACCCGTGAGGAGCGCTTCGCTTCCGAGATCATCGACCCGCCCGATTTCGGACAGATCAAGCGCATCTCCACGATCCACGGCGTCTCCGTGTTCGTCCAGCGCGCCGCATGGGACGAGTACCGCTATTGGGAGGTTTGACCATGCTTCACGAATGGAGAGACAAGACCGACGTTGACCGCGCGGCGCAATTCGACGATGCGCTCGCGCGCTTCTTCAGCGCCGCGCACCGTTGGACGTTCCGCGAAATGGGGATTTTCGTCCGGTGGCGTCTCTGTTTCGAGGTAGCTGCGGTGGTCTTCATCGTCGTCTCCGTGCTGTGGATTGCCGAGGCGGTGCCGCAGGCGTTGGTGTCGGTGCGGTGACACGGCATCCCGACCGCGTGTGCGTCGTGACCTACACGCTCGCCCTCATCGGTGGCGCGCTCTTCTGGTACGCGCTCTGCGACGCGGCCAAACATTGGATTGGGGGTAGGTGATGGGGCGGTTTGATGACTGGAAAACCGCAAGCCCGGATGAGTTTTCCGATGAACCCGAGGCCGTTCAGTGCGAACTGTGCGGCGCGTGGGGGCCATGGAATGAGGAGTGCGACGAGTGCGGCGGAGAGATGCGCGAACCCGCACGCGGCGACAACGACGGAGAACGAGACGACGACTACCTAGACAGGGGGGATCAATGCGAATCGTAAAGCTGACAGCGGAGAACGTGAAGCGTCTGCGCGCAGTCGAGATCACGCCGGACGGTAACGCGGTCATCCTGACCGGCAAGAACGGCGCGGGGAAATCGAGCGTGCTGGATTCGATCTGGTACGCGCTCGGTGGGGAGCGCGTAGTCCCTGAGAAGCCGATCCGCGACGGGGAAGTCCGTGCCTCTGTGGTCTTGGATCTTGGCGAGTACCTTGTCACGCGGACATGGACGGCGAACGACAAGACCTATCTGAAGGTGGAAGGCAAGCCCGACGCGAGCGGCGCGCGCCCTAAGTTTCCATCTCCCCAGGCAATCCTTGACCGCCTTGTCGGGGATCTGACGTTCAACCCGCTCGCATTCGCATCCATGCCGCCAGCCGAGCAACGCTCCGTCCTGCTTGGGTTGACGAAGCTGGACATTGACCTGACCGCGTGGGCCGCCAAGGATGCCGAGCTTGAGGCGTCCCGGCGCGACACCAACCGCGAAGCGAAGGCGATGGAGGCGCGCGCGACTGCCGCGCCCGTGGATGCCGACGCGCCCGCGTCCGAGGTTTCGGTATCGGATCTCATGGCCGAACTGCAAGCGGCAGAATCAATCAATTCCGCCAACGCCTTGAAGCGCTCGAATCTTGAGGGCGCACAGTGGGCTGCGAAGGATGCCGCCGAGCGCCTTGAGGCCGCGCGCCAAGTGGTGGCGAACATCGAGGCCGACGCCAAGATCATCGCCCAGCGGGTCGCTCTTGCGGAAGCCACCGCGTCCGGCCTGGCCGACGCCGACACCGACACGATCCGCGCCTCCATCGCCAACGCCGACGCGCACAACGCCCGCGCGCGGAAGGCCGCCGAGGCCCGGACCTTGCGGGATGACCTCGCCAAGATCAAGAAGGTCGCCGCCGGATTCGATGCCGCGCTCGCCAAGCACCGCGCCGCGAAAGAGGCTGCGCTGCAAGCCGCGACGTTCCCGGTGCCCGGTCTCTCCATCACGGACGACGGCGTGATCTACAACGGGATTCCGTTCGGCCAGCAGTCGAGCGCCGAGCAACTGCGCGTGAGCCTGTCGGTTGCGATGGCCCTCAACCCTCAACTGCGGATCATTCGCATTGAGAACGGATCGCTTCTCGACTCCGATCATCTGGCGATCATCGAGGAGATGGCAACGGCGGCCGACTTCCAACTCTGGATTGAGCGCGTGGAAGACGCCTCCGGCGTTGGCGTTTGGATCGAGGACGGCGAGGTGAAGTCATGAAGCCCGCCCCCGGCCTCCATCCCGACATTCCCGCGCCGGACTACCACGCTTGGGAGGCGGTGTCGCAATCCAGGCTGTGGACGATGCGGAAGTCCTCGCCAGCCCACGCCTTCTACGCCCTGACGCATCCGATGGAAGCGACCCCGGCGATGCTGCTAGGGCAAGCCGTCCACTGTGCGGTGCTTGAGCCGGGGCGGTTCGGGCGCGAGTACATCCGGGCAATCGACGGCGATGGACGGACAGCGGCGGTCAAGGCCGCGCGCGCCGCACAGTCTGCCGAGAACCCGGCGGCAACGCTCCTGACCTCTACCGACTTCGACAAGTGCCTCGCAATCCGCGAAGCCTGCGCCGGCAACAAGTTCGCCCGGATGCTCTTGGACGGCGACCACGAATCCTCGTTCGTGTGGGCCGACCCCGACACCGGCCTTCTGTGCAAGGGCCGGTCGGACGTTCTCGGGTTCAAGACCGGCTCCGTGGTGGACCTCAAGACCACGCGCTCCGCTGCACGCAACCAATTCGAGCGCTCCCTGTACCAGTATGGGTATCACGTCCAGGCGGCGCACTACTTGGCCGGGGTCCGCGCGTGCGGCATAGACATCAAGAGCGGCGAAGAGGGGGGCGGTTTCGTCATCATCGCCGTTGAGCCCTTCCCGCCCTACGCAATTCAAGTCTTCCGCCTGCTCGATCCGGTTGTGGGGTGGGGGGAAGAGGAGCGCCGGAAGCTCCTGGAGAAGTGGGCTGCGTGCGAGGCATCCGGTATCTGGCCGGGCTATCCCGATGACATTCAGGACTTGAGTTTGCCACCGTGGGCAACCCGAGAGATTGAGGAGGTTATCAGTGAGTGACAACCAGGCCCCCGACTTCGAGGTGATCGAAGAAGAGGGCGAACGGCTAGACGGATCGACCGCGCTTGAGGCCGTGGACCGCGCCGCCATCGACATTCAGGTGGCAACGGCGCACCGCTTCCCGCGCGACGTGACCCGGTTCAAGCGCGAGGCCATGACGTGGGCAACGCTGGACGCAGAGACGGCGGGGAGCATGTTCTACGTTCTCCCGAAGCGCGATCAAAACGGAAAGAAGATCGAGGGGCCCAGCGTTCGCCTTTCCGAGATCGTGGCGTCAGCGTGGGGCAATCTGCGGGTGGAGTCCGACATCGTGAGCATCGACGACAAGCACGTTACGGCGATGGGTACGTGTTTCGACCTGGAGCGCAACGTCGCCATCCGCACCCGCGTCAAGAAGCGAATCACCGACAAGGAGGGCAAGCGCTACAAGGAGGACATGATCGTGATGGCAGCCAACGCTGCGGGGTCAACCGCCATGCGGAACGCCATCTTCAAGGTGGTCCCCCGCGCCATGTTCCTGCCGATCTATCTTCAAGCGCGCCGGGTCAGCATCGGCACTGAGGGCACGATGGAGCAGAAGCGGACTAACGCCCTCAAGTGGTTCGCGGACCAACGCGTGAGCAATGCCCAGGTGTTCAAGCTGCTTGGGCGGCACGGCGTGGAAGCCATGACGGAAGATGACCTCGTTACCCTTCGCGGTATTCGCACCGCCATCGAAGAAGGGACTACCAGCATCGAAGAGGCGTTCGGTCGCGGGCACGAGCAGAGCAGCGGGGCAAAGGCATTGCAGGAGAAGCTTGAGGCGGCGGCGGGTGCCGAGAAGCCTGATGGGGAAGGCGGAAAGGAAACCTCACCCGTCGCCGCTCAAGATCATCCCGTGAAGGGCCACAAGGACAAGGCCGGAGCAACCGTGCGATGGACCTGCCCTTGTGGATTTGACACCACCGATCCCGACAAGGCCGACGCTCACCGCGACGGGCTCGACTCGTAACCCGATTCCGGGCGGTCCCAAAACCGAAAGGAGGTGCACGAAATGCATCGACATAGCAGGACCATTGACGGAAGCGACCTTTTCGACGGGACCGCCCGGGCCTATTCCGGTGGCCCTCCCTGCGTGTCGCACAGCGTAACGAGCGTGGAAGCGGCCGAGTCGATTGACCATACGAGGACGGGTGGCCGCGCGTGTTTGCTGCGCTTCCTATTGGATCAAGCGAACCACGGCGCTACCGACGAGGAGATGCAGACGGCCACCGGCATGAACCCGTCAACGCAGCGCCCGCGCCGGTGCGAGCTGGTGGAGATGGGCAAGGTCCGCGACTCCAGCAACACCCGCCCCACCAAGTCCGGGCGCAAGGCCGTCGTGTGGGTTCTCAATCAGGGGGCGTGATGATGGATAGAAAATGGCAGTGCAAGCTTTGTAATGGCAGTGAAGAGATAAATTTCGATCTTGGAAGCGAACAATGCTCGTGTGTTGAGGCGCTTGCCGAGGGCGAGAGGCGGGGGATGGAAAAGGCGCTGGCCATGTGGGACGGGCCAGAAGTACCAGTCAACAAGTTTGGTGCGGCACTCCGCGCCGCGATTGAGGGGGAGAAGTGAACGGCGCTGATTTGACACTCCTTGAAGCCGCGCATTTGGACGATCCCGAACTCAAGACGTGGCGCGGCAATCTGGCGAACCTAATTCAACTCGTCCGCGCCGAAGAACGGCAAGCACAAGCGCCGGTGCGCGCGCTCGCCGTAGTCGTGGCGCGAAAGGATGAGGCGGGCAGGTGCGCCAAGGACGTGTGCGCTTGGTGCGATCAAGGGCTTCCGGTCCTTCATGACTGCATCATGGGGTGGCATCACGTCCACAACAAGATGCAGGTCAACTGCTACGCGACTCCGATTTGGTCACGACGCGAACAAGAAACAAACCCGAACCAGGAGAACTTTCTATGAGAACGAAACTGACAATCGGCGGGACCAAGTTCGATTCGAAGCGCATGATCGATTTCGATGTGCTGAAGACCATATTCGCGGAGGAGGTTGAGGGCGCGATGCAGTTTCACAAGGTCGAGTTCAAGACAGACGCGCAGCGCAAGAACTTCAGGGATTTGGTAGCGCACAACTGCGCGTTTGAGGCGGTGACACAATGAACGCGACCGACGAACAACTGCGATGGAAGGCAAGAGAAGAAGTAGAGGTTGCCGGGGTTGACCCCGACAACGACACCGCATGGGATGACGCCTACGATGCGGCGCTGATCCGGCTTGTGCGCGACTCTGGCCACAAGCTGTCTGCGCCGATCCCCACGCCAACGCTGGACGACTGGCGCGAATCCGCTATCGCCGCAATGGACAACTACGCCAGAGCCCGGGCGGCGGCCCAGTCGCCCCAGGTGGAATATCACGGCGACATCCCCGAAGTGATGGAAAGGATAAAGACGCTTCAACGCATCGCGGATCGGCTAACCGCCGGATCGCTCACAGGCGATGAGTTTTCGGACGGGTGCCTTTCTGTCGCAATCGGGATGCGCCCCCTCCTCGCTTCGATTGGTGTCGAGTGGGTGGATGGGAAATGAGCATCGAGGGCGAGCTATTCGACGCACAGCGCCACGCGCTAGAGGCCGACGTGGTTAAGGCCGCGCGCATCCTGCTTGAGGAGATGGGCGCTGATGGCGCAACGCTCCCGCGGGGCGACATCGAAGTGGTCATCAGGCGGAAGCGGGTAGCTGGCGCGGAGAACCCCAGGCCGTGATCCTCTTCGCCCTCCTCTTCTTCGCGCTCCTGATTCCCGCCGCGCTCTGGTACCTCCGCGCGATCTTCGGGCGGTGGCCGAAATGATCCCCTTTACCACCAATGCCGCGCTATCAGAGGGAAACCGCATGAGGGCGCGGGGGGACTTGATAGACACAAACACTGTAGCAGGCTCCTATCCGTCGGCATCCGAAAGGTGTAGGCCCCTCGGTGTGGCCCTGCTTCGTAGCCGGGTGGGTATCCGGTCATTGGTGGTTTTGTTGGTGCGAGCGAGTTCCCGCGCGCGGCGGGATGGGTACAGCGGGCAACCGGGCTACCCCATGGCCGGCCGGACAATCCGGCCTCGCACCTTTTTGTTGACAGAGTACGGGGGAGTGTGCTTTGATCCATGGGCCATGAGCTACGTTAACCCAGTTTTCAGAAGGTCGGATCTCGGGACGCGCGGAGTTTGCCCTAGCGGTAGCTCATGGCACGCGCCCTCGGGGTCCGGCCTTTTGATGATTGGGGAGACTGCCTGATGGCAAAGCTCGTTCTGGACGATTCCTACCTCGACTCCCCGTCCCTCCGGTCATGCTCGATTGAGGCCGAAACCCACTGGCCCCGGATCGCATCAGCGGCCCATGACGCCTACGGGTGCTTCCGGCTCAACGTCCGGGTGATCCACGCCAAGGCGTTCCCCGACCGGGAGCGTTGGGCGCACATCACGGAGACGATGGTGGGGGAATGGCTGCAAGAGTACGTCACGGTTGGGATGCTCCAGGCATGGGAAAGTGACGGCAGGACTTGGGGTTACTGGCTTGGCTGGCCTAAGCACAACCGGATTCAACTCAAGTATGCCCGCAAGACGCCGGCACCTCCTGAGTATGTGCCTACCGATTGCCGGGCAAATGCCGGGCAGTTGCCGCGTTCCAATCCCAACTCCAACTCCAACCCCAACCCCAATCCCAACTCCAATTCCAACCCCGACTATACTTGTTCGCGCAAGCGCGAACGGTCGGGGGTGTACTCGGAATCGTTCCTCGGATTCTGGTACGCCTACCCCAAGCGCACCGGGAAAGGTGCCGCAGCCAAGGCGTGGGACAAGGCCAAGCCGCCGATCCTCGATGTCCTACAGGCGCTCAAGTGGCAAGTCAAGTCCGAGCAATGGACGAAGGACGGGGGCCAGTTCATCCCGCTCCCGGCAACCTACCTCAATCAGCGCCGCTGGGAGGATGAGCCCCAACCCCAGCCGTCCGTGCCGGCCGCGCAACAAGCCCCAACCCCCGCCGACCGCGCCGCGTCCCTTCGCCGCAGAGCCGCCGTGCTAGGTGGCAAGGCGGGCGAATCCCTGTTGAGAGAAGCCGAAACCCTGGAGGCGAAATGAGAGAACACGAACTGACGTTTGAGGAGAAGTCGGTCTGGGGCGAGTGCCCCGTCTGTCGCGCGCACGATGGAGAACCATGCCACCCTGAGATCGGCGTGCATCTTGGTGCGAAGGTGGACGGCACTCCTCTCCAGCGCGGTGAGGGCGCCCATCTTGCTCGCCTGAACGCCGCGCCGCAGATGACAAAGGTGGTGGTGGTGAAATGAGTAGCAGATTAGAGATGAGGGCGCACTTCGACAATCCCGACAAAATGCCGCTGACCATGACCCTAACGATGCCACTGGCTGACTGGAAATTGTTGGTTATTCAGATGGCTCCCGGTGGTACGTCATTCCCCGCGCAACAGATCAAGGACAAGATCCGCTGTCTGGTTGCGCGCGCCGAGATCGAGATCGGATCAGACGGGGCGGGTGAGCAATGAGCGAGAAGCCGACGCCCGGACCGTGGAAGTACGATAGAGACGGCGACTACATCACAGCCCAACAACTGCCCGATGGTTACGCGTACATCATCGCAAAGGTGCAGCGCCCTGTTGGTGATGAGCGGGCGGCGAACGCCACCCTCATCGTTGCCGCCGTCAACGCCTGCTTCGCTGCGGGCGGAAACCCGCTCAAGGTCGCGGGGGAGTGGGGCGAAGCCATGTTCCTTGTCAGAACGCTGGCCAGGCGTGGATGCGTCTGCGATGTGCCCTACAAACACGAGCCGATTGATGATTGCCCAGGCATGATTGCCCGGCGCATCCTCTCCGCGATGGAGGTGAAGCCGTGAAGGATCGCGAGATTGTCTACGAGATCATGAAGTGGGCACCGGCAACCGGGTTGACACAGGCCGGAATCGAGAAAGCCATCGCCCTCACCCGCGAGGACTGCGCGAAGGCGTGCGAGGAATCGTCGGTAGAACATAGCGCGTCATCGGATGCGTTGTCAGGCGAGGGGTATCCGGCTATGGCTACCGCAGAACACCACAAGGCCGTTGCATTGGGTTGCATGGCGCAAGACCTCCGCGAGCGTGGCAAGTGAGACTCCGCCACGTGATCGCGTTTCTCTTCGGCGTGTGGCTCGCATACACGTGCGGCAAGATCGTGACCGGACTACACGCGCAAGCTGCCGCCGTCGAGCACCAAGCCGCCGCGCTCAACCGCCTCGCAGCGGCACAGGAAGCCGAAACCGAACTAACCCGGCGCTACATGCGCTTTCTACCAGACGCAGAGGGGGAACGATGAGCAAGCCTTGGGCGAACTGCCCGTCATGTAACGGAACAGGAGGGGGCCACCGGATAGACGTGGCAATCGAGTCGGGTCGGTTTCCGGTCGTGACTGTCACGCCGGAACCAAATTGTGCCATGTGCGACGCGTTCAATGCCGGGATGAGGGCGCAGGCCAAGTGGGAGCGCTCGGCCTTTGCCCCGCTTGCGGAGGCGCTGAGCCGATTCGTAAAGGAGAACCGATGACCGATCAAGTCGGGCGCTACCAGCTCGCAAGCCAACCCGTCGTGATGACGAAGGAAGGCCCGGTGCAATTCGCCACCGCACTCCGCTTCGACACCGTGACGGGACTGCTTGAGGTGATCGAAGTCCCGCGCCCCGAAGAGCCGAAGATCAAGCCCGCGAAGATACTCGACCTGCCGAGCGGTAGGGTGTCGTGATCCTCACCATCCCCCGCGCCCTCCCGTCGTGGAATCAGTTCTACGCCGGGGTTCACTGGGCGCAGCGCCGCAAGCTCGCCACGCTCTGGCACGCTCTCGTCGCCGAGCAGGTGCGCGGGGTCGGAAAGCTCCCGCCGTTCTCGTCGCCGGTCAACATCATCGTCACGCGCTACGGCTCGCCCGCAATCGACCCGGACAACATCTGCGCGAAGCTGGCGATCGACGGGCTCGTGCGCGCCCGCGTGCTGTGGGATGACGGGCCGATGTACGTTGACGGCGTGACGCTGTATTCGCGGAAGTCGAAGACGCGATGGACGCAGATTGAAGTGAGGGAATCGAAGTGACCTTGCCCGCCCGCTGTGCGCCATCGATGGGTGGACACTGGAACCGCATGACGGGCGGGCTTCTCTTGCGGGGGCGGCAAAGCGCCGATGCTTGGTACGAGCACCACGCAACCCCGCGATCTTACAAGGGGGGTACGATGAGCGACAAGAAGATGACAGAGGTTTTCGAGGTCGATGTACAAGACGAAAACTGGGGGTTGGTGGAGCGCGTCACCGTACTCGCATACGATGCCGCCGATGCCATCCTGACTAAGTCCGTCAAGCGGGCAGTTAAACGCGCCGATGGTGGGTGGGTCTCTGGCGTGCGCCATGTCTGCACGGTGGAGGTGAGATGAGCGTGAAACGAAAGCGCGTGCTGAGTCAGGTGCGCCAGCGCAGAGCCGCCACGAAGCGCGGCAGGCGCGGCGGTACGGCGAAGAAGCAGCGGTCATGGATGAACAAGCTCACGCGCAGGCTTCTCGGATCGGAGCGTGACCGATGAGCGACAGACCGCCGAAGCCGACGGAAGAGGAATTGCACGATGCGCGCCGTCATGACGGGTGGATTGGCGACACTTTTGTCGATCTCAAATGTGGGCACCCGACCTGCGCCGTCCGCCGCCGCGCCGGGTGGGAGAACAAGATCATGCGGGAGGCAATCAATGAAGCGAGGGCGAGGTGTGACCGCGACGCGCTGGCACTGGCTATTTTGGACGCCGCCCTAGAGGAGATCGGCCGATGAAAGCGAAGCCGTGGGGGGAGTGCCCGCTGTGCAAGGGTGAGGGCTTCATCACTGAAAGCGGTGCCCTGCCCAATAGTGGCCTATACGAAGTGGACAAAGAGTGTGTCTGCGTGTCCTGTCGCCGCGCCGCGTTCGAGGAGGCGATGGCCCCCGTCATCCGGCTGCGAGATGAGCAACAGAGTCGCGCCCAATACTTCTTGAGCCACAACAGCGGCCCGCTTGCCGACGAAGCGCATCAGAACTACACGACCATCAGACACGTCGAGGCGGCCATCCGCGCCAAGATGGAGGGGGAATGAAACCGACGCCGG
Source organism: bacterium (assembly GCA_041648665.1). Taxonomy (NCBI): domain Bacteria; species bacterium. The sequence goes on from JBAZOP010000026.1 coordinate 34,463, forward strand.
GACCGTGGGCAAGGTGGTGCGTTGACGATCACATTCAAGCGCCGGGTGATGGCAGCGGGCGATGGTATCTCTACGATCTGGACGAGTTCAACGATGGCCCGCCTGTTGCCGAGTTCTACGATGAGGCGAAGTGCAAGGAGGTCTGCGCCAATCTCAACACAGCAGAGTGCATCCGCGCCCTCGGCGGCGATCCGATCAAGGTCGCGGAGAACGTGGGGGCACTTGTTGCGCTCACGATGGACACGGCGAAAGAGCCCTATCACGACAGCGATCTACGGTCGCTACTCGAAGCCCTAAGAACGCAGGCGCGTCATATCCTCACCGCCTGCGGCATCGAGTGGGGGGAGACGTGATGACGAGGGCCGATCGAATCATGCGACACATCGCTATCCCGATTTTGATTCTGTGCGCGATCACGGTGGTTGTTGGTTCTCTCTATGTGTTTTTTGTTCTGCTTACGCAACTCAATGAAAGGGGATGAAGTATGAGTAGCAACCTTCCGCCCGGAGTAACTGACGGGATGCTCCCCGGCAACCGGCCCGAAGATGGTGCGCGTGAGGCACTCGAAGAGTGGGCGCTGCTGGAATTGTGCTCACTGAAGAGCGACGAATTCAAGCGAGCAATCCTCATCGGCAAAGCGGCGATCGAGGCCGAGCGAGATGAGATCGACTTGCTAGTAGACAACGCCATCCACGATGAGCGCGAGTCACTCGAAATGGAGGGCTGGCAACCCGCAGCCGCCGACGCGGCGGGAGGTGGACGTGATTGAGCTAACGCTAGGTGAACTCGTAACCGCAACGACGCCTCAAGCCGTGGTCGCCGGATCGCTCTACCGAATCGACGCTGCCGACATGGAGTGGTGGCGCTGTCGGAAGCAACTGCTACCGCTCGCCGTCCCCGGCGTGGACGCACAACCCGGCAACGCCGCCGCAGAAGCCGTGCGCTGCATCGAGTCCCGCGCCATACTCCGCACCGACTACATGCTCGCAGTATCCGAGGGGCACGAATCAGCCGCGAAGACGGCGGGGGCGCACATGATGGAACTCGAAGCCGAGGCCCGCTGCCGGATCAAGGAGGTGAGGTGGTGAACGCGAAAGTCGCCTTCTTCGCGCTTCTGGCGATGGTAAACGCGGTGACGTTTTCTGGGGCCGATGACACCACTGGACACCTACTAGCCGGTGCGGCATTTGCCTTTTGTGTCCTTGCCTGCATCGTTCACCGGGAAAGAGCCAAGCCATGACCCGCGCCGCCCTCGCCCTCGCGCTCCTCCTCCTCGCCGCGCCGTGCGAGGCCCGGACGTGGCGCTTCACCCTCACCGACTACGCCTACACGGGCGCGACGTGTGAGCCCGACTCCACCCAACTCGCCACGATGGCCGGGTACGTCCAAGCGTTCTACCAGTCCAAGGCGGACAGCGCGTGGCGTCAGGCCGGTTGGGTTGCGATGGATACCCTCGGCGCCCGCATGGGCTCTTTCGAGTGGGAGCCGACGCACGCCGGAGTCTTCCGCCTCTACGCTCAATCCGTCAGCATCGACATGGTGGCATCGTGCAAACGCGACACAACCGCGTGGATCGCAATCGACCCGAGAATTCCGCCGCCGCCGAGATGGTGGATGCCGGGGCAACCGTGAAACAGGAAGGGGGAGCTATGAGAATCAGAATCGGAAGCCTGACCGTGAACATCACGCTCTTGTCAGCGCTCGTGTTCTACGCCATCGTGTGCTTCGCCACCCTTGTTACCTCAGACGCTCCGCTGTGGGCGCGGAGGGCAAGCGCTCCGGTTGCGCAAGTCATCGCTCCTAGCTTCTCGCACTGCGAACACTGCGGGCTTCCGTGGAAGTTCGTCGATGAGCATACGATCTGGTACGGCGACGACGGGTGGGGGTACTTCGTGGTTTGTGAGCAGTGCTGGCGTTCAGTCTCACGGGAAGACATGATGCGCTACGCGTCCAAGTGGGCAATCAAGAAGGCCGGTGATCTTGAGGAGTTCACCGTGATCTGTGGGGCCGCGTCCTACCAGCTTGCACAGAGAGACGCACAGCAACCGTGACCACGGGGAGGATCGCTTGACCGACTACACGCCGCAAGTCATCACCGCACCAACCGTGCCCGGTCAGGTTCGCAAGGTTGGGCATCTCGAAATACCAGCCAATCGCTTTGAGCGCATCGGACCCGACCCTCTGCCACCGCTTAACGTGGCCGTGGTAGAAATCGAGCGCACGCCAGAGGGGCGGCTCCTGTGCTACCGCCACAATGGGCGACGCGCCCAAGGTACCGGCTGCGCCGGCTGCAAGTGGTCATGCACAACCCTCTGCGCCTCAAGATTCGACGCCGCCTATCAAGTTGAAACCACCAAGCGGGAAGCGGCAATGTCACCCGAGGAGCTTGAGCGTTACCGCGCCCACAAGCGCGCAG
>JBAZOP010000027.1 GCA_041648665.1 bacterium
CGCTGGAGGAGGGCGAAGTTGTCGGGTTCCGGCTCGACCGCGAGATAGATCGCGCTGGGGAAGTCATGGTGGGCGCGCAGCGAGAATGCGCCAATATGCGCACCGAGATCGACGACGAGACGTGTGTTGGGGGGCAAGTATTGGGTGATGAGGTCCCAGGGATAGGCGTTGTGGATCTCGCGCACGATGCCGCGATCCCAAAGGCCATAACCTTGTGTGGCATTGGCGCGGACGATTAGCTGGACATGGCCATAAGCGTATGGCTCATATAGGTTATTTGGCGGCATAGCGGCGGCTCCGTTTGGGCTTGGGTTTGGGCGGTTCTGTTGTAGTTGAGGCGCTGGCGACGGGGAACGAGAACGATCGGCGTGTGTCCTCGGCGACCTGGTTGAAGAGTTGGATGAAAGCGTCGGCAGCATGGTCCCAGGTGACGTGCTCGTGTACCCAGCTAGAGGCGCGGTAGCCGAACTCCCTGGCGTGGGCGCGCTGGTCATAGACCCAACGCATATGGGTGCAGAGTTCGTCCAGGTTGGGCTGGAATTGTTTGCCGTCGTAGCCTTCGGTGGAGGCGGCGACCCAGGTGCCGTTGAGTGTGAGCGCCCAGTTTTTGGCCTCGTCGGCCATGCCCGTGCAGTCGGAGCAGATGACCGGCAGACCGGTAGCGGCAGCCTGCCGCGGCCAGAGGCCGTAGCCCTCGCCGCGGGATGGGAAGAGGAAGCAATCGGCGATATATAGGAGTTCCGCAATGTCGTCCAGGTTCTCGCGCCAGGTGCGGACGCGGCGGTCGGGGAAGTGAGTGACGAAGTGCAGGATGCTTTGCGGCGTCTCGATCATCTTGAAGATGAGGCGCACGTCAGGCGTCTGGTCCGGGCCGCCAAACACTTTGTAGAAGGCCTGGAGCACGAGGTCAAAGCCCTTGCGGTTGCCCCGGTCGGCAATGCAGAGGAAAGTGAACGTATCGCGGTTGGGGCGCTGAGTATAACGGAACTGAGCCGCATCGATGCCGAGCGGGACGACGTGGATAGGCGGCAGGATCGGGACTTTGAACTGGTCGGTATGGCTTTCCATGTAATCGGTGAGGTTATCGCGGAAGATGACGGCACACCAGGGTGATGGGACAAGGATGCGCTCACAGTGGCGCAGGAGCGTGGGTGCCCAGCGCGTTGGGAGGCGGGTACTTTCGTACATGGTGAGGCCCCAGACCCGGCCCAGTTTGAGCGTCATGAAGCCGGGCGTGCCGGCGGCGACGGTGGGAATTGCGCCGATATCTGGGTGGGCAAGGGCGACGTGGGTTGTGGGGGTGGTGTCGAAGTAGGCGGCGGAGAGCGGCGTGACGGTAAAGCCGCGCCGGCGCAGCGCCCACGCCATTTTATCCGAGAGCACGAAGTAAGATTCTTCCTTGCGCGTGACCGGGTAGGCCCAGTAGAGCTTATTGCCGTTCACCGGCCAGCCCTTCTTTGACCGCGCCGCATACTGTGCAGCGCCAGCGGGTGCGCGAAGAGCCTTCCTTGCGCTTGCACTGGTTGTGGATGCGGTTATGCAAGCCGTAGCGAGCGTCCTGGAAATAGTGCTGGCATGTGCAAGGGCGGATCATGGTGGACATGGTTACTCCTTTTCGGTTTCGGCGATGACGCTCCAGTAGACCTGGCAGCCATATTTGATCGCGCCGGAGGCATCCATGACGATCTTGGGATTGTTGTGGATTTCGACAATAGGATACTTCGAGATGGCCTGGAGGTCAGGCGGGATGGGTTCTTCGGCGTTGCCATAGGAGATCAGCGCGCCGGGCGCGTTGATAGCATAGGTGGTGACGAAAGCGACGAGTTGGCCTGTGCCGAGATAGGTTTCGTAGTCGTCGCCGTCCCAGACTTTGACCGGGATGGGCAGTTCGCGCCCCTGCCAGGTGGTTTTGGCGGGCGGCGTATCGGCGGGCGTGTCGGCGTCGGGTAGGAGGGACTTGAGGTAATCCACGAAGGACTGGTTAGGGTTGGCCAGTCCGCTTTGGGCGAGGGACTGCTCTGCCTGGCGCGCGAGTTCGAGGAAGCAGGCACGGTGGTAGGGTTCGGCCTCGCCGTCAACCGCCCCATCTTCGAGGAAGGTGATGAGGTAGTCGCAGTGATTGCCGCCGCACACGACGCACGGCTCGTGGTGCATGACGTCAGGCAGGGCGAGGACGAGAATATCGAACGTGTCCGCGGGCGAAGTTTGGTCAGACATGATAGGCTCCTTTCCTTGTGAAGGTTTGCAAAATTGTATCACAGTGTGTGGCAATTTGCAAATAGGGGAGAGTGCTATATAATGTAGGCAACCCACAACCCGGCATGAAAGTGCCACAAGCAGCCGTCCTCCCTCAGGGCGGTTGTTTGCGTCAGGGGCAAGTATGAGGTGGTGAGGGTTTGCTTGGTGTTACAGTAAAATGGGTGGCGGTATTACGGCGGGTTCCCGTCCGCATTGGGGCCTCCGGCCTGTCCGGCCTGGTTGTATTGTTTGGCAATCCAGGTGTAAGTGGGGGAGAGGCCCTCAGCGATGGGCGCGCCGGGTGCCCAATCGAGTGTGGCGCGAATAAAAGTGTTGTCGCTGTTGCGGCGCTGTACGCCCGTGGGTTGGGCGGGTTCGTAGCGGCGCGCGAAGGGTTGGGGCGGCTGCGCGATGGCTTCGATGATATCAAGCAAGCCGTTGACCGAGATGAGTTCGTCGGAGCCAAGATTGACGGGTGTGGCGATCAGGGCCGGGCACGCGACGATTTTGAGAATGCCGGTGATGCAGTCGTCGATGTAGGTATAACTGCGTTCCTGGGTGCCATCGCCCCAGATAGGGACGTGGTCGGCGTCGCCGTGCAGGACAGCCAGCGCCTTGCGGCATAGCGCGGCGGGCGCTTTCTCGCGGCCCCCGCGCCACGTGCCGTAGGGGCCGTAGATGTTGTGGAAGCGCGCGATGTAAGTGCGCAGGCCCCGCTCGTGGTAGTACTCCTGGCAGAGCATTTCGGCGTAGAGTTTCTCCCAGCCGTAGCCGCGCTCGGCCAGGGCGGGGTAAGCGTCGCTTTCTTTGAGGGCAACGGCGTTTGGATCGGCTTGCAGGGCCGTGTTGTAGACGCACGCCGAGGACGCAAAGAAATAAGTGGATGCGCCCGCGCGGTAGGCCGCTTCGATCAGATTGGTATTGATCAGGACATTACGCATACAGGCGATGCGGTAATTAGAAATGTAGCCCATGCCGCCCATGTCTGCGGCCAGGTTATAGACCTCGGTGGCGTTGCGCGTGGCGATGTGGCAGGCGTCGGGCTGGGCGAGGTCCAGACACAGGCACTCGGTATTGGGCAAGTGCGGCAGGCGGTGCCACTCAGGCAAGGGTTTCTTATCCACAGCACGGATTGTGGTGTCTGGGTGCAGACGGGCCAGCGTGTGCACGAGTGCGCCGCCAATGAAGCCACCCGCGCCGGCGATAACGATGGTGTGCATTAGACAAATTCTCCTTCAGGCGTGAGGATCGGTTCGATGGTGTTACCGGATCGGTTCAGGTAGCGGTAGGCCTGCCGGCCCAGGTATGCGCCGAGCAGGAGTTGCAAGAACGGGAACGGGGCCGCCGGCGTAAGTGGGGGCGGCGCGCCACTGGCATGGAGTTCGACCAGGGCCTCGGTTGGCTCCTGGGTATTATCGATGTAAGGGAGTAGGAAGCATAGGCACTGCGGGTGGCTTGCCTGGACGGGGATGGGGCAGGACTCGACGGGGTAGGGCGGGCGCAGCCGCTCGCCGCTCATGCCAATGGTAGCGATATCGTCACAGATGTCAACGCGCGGGTGGGCGGCGGAGAGCGCCCAATCCATGCCAGTGACGAATGGGTTTGTGGTGGCAGCCAGTTGTTGCGCTGTGCTGTACGCGTGGATGAGTTCCGTGCGCGCCAGGCGCATGGCGTCGAAACTGGCATTGGTGCCGTAAGGCCGGCGCGTGCGCAGGTTGGCGCGCGTGGGCAGCAGGAACTGTTCGAGATCGCGCGACATCTGGAGCGCCGGCGTGTTGCGCCCAATACTGTCGGTCAGGTAGCGGTCGGCCTTGTCACGCACAGCTGCACCCGTGCGCCAGATGCGGTCACTGAGGCGGTAGCCCGACGGATCGACCCACTCGTGGAAGGGGCGGTACTGGGTCAGGTAGGCTTGGTTGAGCAGGCGGGTGGCGAAATAGGCTGGGGCCTCCCCGACTGAAGTCGGGGTCTGCTCCGCGATGGGCAATTCGGCGGGCGTGCGTGCGGAGGTCAGCCAGCGGTACGTGAGCGGCGGCAACGTGCGCGCCATCTGGGTCTGGTGCCCACGTATGAGGGCGGCAACGGATTGGGCGATCAAGCCGTTCAGGAGGCGGGCGAAGGGCGCGAGTGGCTCAGCCGTGCCTGGCGTATATGGGGCGCGCCCATCGGGATAGGGCGAGAAGGGCGTGGGCGCGACGAAGAGGGCAGAGATGGCGTCACCGGCCAGCTGGCGCAGCGGGGTAACGGATTGGGGCGGAATGAGGTCGTTGCGGTCCGCAAAGCGGGCCAGCAGCTGTGCCAGACGCGCGGTGGCGGGCTGAAACAGGGCCGCGCCCTCACGGTGGTTGAGCGCGCTCAGGGCGCGGTACAGGACCTGCGTGCCCGTCGTGGTCTGTGGCACTAATCTTCCTCGTCGTCGGTGTCGTCGGCAGGCGGCGGCCCATCGTCCTCGTTGCGCTTGGCGCGTGCCATCGCATTGTCCAGAAAGGCGGACTGGCGCTCCTGGCCGCGTGCGAACATGAGATCGTCCTCGTCCAAAGCCTTCGCAGCTTCGGCCTCAGGGTTCTCGACCAGGTCGAGCAAGCCCAGCGTGGTGGCGCGCTGGAGCAGATTCTCCTGGTAGGCAAACTGGACCTGCTTGAGGCGCAGTTCCAGGTCCTCTTCGGTGATGGGCGGAAATGCGAGGTGGATGGGGGCGAGCATGACCTGCGGGTCGGTGAGCGCGCGCGTGCGGAGCCAGATGTCGGCCAGCGAGTACAGGCCGCCCTCAGCGGTGACGCCTAGAATGTCGTCAGCGGCGCGGCCCGATAGCATGTGCCGGCGGCCCTCGACGAAGTGGACGAAGGCAGGCAGCTGGGCGTCCACCGAGGCCTTGGAGGACGCGATTGCGCCGCCCCAGACCCACTCTGGGATTTGCGAGCGCTGGAGCATGAGCAGGAACAGAATTTCGAGCATACGGCGCGCGTCGTCAGTGAACGGGGACGGGCCTTTGAAATTGAACGAGCCGTTGCCGCCCACGGCAATGACAGCCTGGCGCGCCCAGTCAATGACGTAGTAGGTTTGGGTGTCGCCGTCGGGGTCGGTGTAATCTTCCGTGCGCGTGGAGTTGGCTTTGAGCACCTGCTGCGGGTTGTCCACGCCCTCGAAAGTGGCGACCGGGTTGGACATGCGCTTGACGCCGCCGAGGGCTTTCTCGATCACGTCGTTGTACTCGCCAAAGAGAGCAAGGAGCGCGCTGACCTGGGGCCGGCCCCAGATTTCGTTGGCCGCGCGGTCGTTGGCGAAGTGGACCACGGGAATGCGCCCGATCAGGTTGGGAAAAACGAAGTTGGAAACCTCGTTGCCAATGGTGATGGTGAGATCGCGCTTCTCGGCAGTGTAGATGTCGCGCACCATGACGCCGGTGGCGGGCTGGCTGTCGATCTGGTACGCGATGACCTGGCGGTAGTCGATGGGGTCGGTCTGGATCGTGACCAGATCGGGCGGCACCATCGTGAGCGAGGCGTCGCTCTGGTTGACGATCAAGAAGCTGTCGCCCAGGCCCAGGCTGTCTTCGTAGGTCGTGAGCATCAGGTTGAGGTAAACGCTGAAGAAACGGCGCAGCAGGTCATTGGTGTAGTCGGCGGCGGGCGACTCGGTTTCGGTATCGAGTTCCGCATCCACGCCCGCGCCCAGCACCCAGGAGGCCGTAATGCGGTTAATCGCCTGGGCGTGCAGGCCGCCCAGTTCATAGCCGCGCTCGTGCCCCCAGCGCAGGCGGTCCCAGAATCGATGGTCGGCCTTCGTCCAGTCAACAGACGTGCGGTACGTGTAGAGGTTGAGTGTCTCGAATGTGGACGCCGTGCGCCCGATGATGTCCGAGACGGGCAGTTCCTGCATGGGGAGCGTTACGTTCATTGTACTGGCCTCCGGCGCGCGCGGGTGGGCGCGGTTGGATATAGATTTATGGCCTTGGCGGTGGCGGGCAGGGCGGCGGGCCTATCCATAGTGTACAGTAAGTAGCGCAGGGCGTCCATACCGTGGTCATGAATTTTGATTGGTTCTTCCCTGGCGTTGCGCGCCTCGGAGGGCTGCGCCCAGCGGTAGAATTGGAATTCTTCGGTGGTGGAAGTGGGCGCGAAGCGCTTCTCGCCCGTGAGCGGGTCGAGCACGAGGCCCTGATCGCGGTGTACCAAGGCGTCGCTGAAGAAGTAGAGACGCGGGGCAACTTCGGGTGGGTTGCCCAAGTAATCGGCCACGCGCTGGATGCCAAGGGTGACATCCTTGACGGCGGGTTGCGTATCGATGCCACGCGCCGCGAGGACGGCGCGGTCGCCGGCGTCATGGTCAGCAAAGGTGGCAGCATAGCGCTCTTCGGCGCTGAGGTCAGCCACGCGGTCGGCCAGGTCGGTGATCTTTTGGCGCGCGTGGTAAAGTTCGCGGTAGATGATAATGCTGCCTTCAGGCAGATGGGCTGGGTTCTCCGCGCGGGCGACCGCAGCCCACAGGCACACGAAGGGGTTTTGGTAGCCGAAGTCGATGGCGCGGTAGCGCGTCCACGAATGGGGGATGGGGAAAGCGTCGATGACGTGGACGAGCGGGTCGAAGTGCGGGTAGACCAGGCCTTCGAGGCCGACCCAGCGACCCAGCACGAAGCGCTCGTAGAACGGGCCGGTGAACGAGCGCAGCCGCTCCAGGTAATCCTCGGGCAGGAAGTGGTTATCGATGGTGCGCGAGGTGACGACGGCGGTGCCGGGCGCGCGCTCCACGAAGAAGCGCTGGTAGATCCAGTGGCCAGGGTGGCGTGGGTTGCACGCACCGAGCAGCTGGCGCACTTTGGGTGTGTCATGGCGCAGGCGGCCCTGGACCAGCCGCCACTCGTCGTAGGTGAGTTCTTCGGCCTGATCGACGGCGGCCCAGCCCAGGTTCAGGGAGTTGATCCATGATGTGTCGCCGGAGGAAGATTTGACGCCGCCGTAGAGAATTTCCGAGCCGTTGGTGAGCGTGATGGTGCGGTACTTGTAGCTGTGGTTGGCGATCAGTTCCGGCGGGATAACCGGCGGCAGCGCGCCGTCGGGTTTGAGCAGGGTTTGGAGCGTGGTGGCTTCCAGGGAGGTGAGGGTCTTGCGTGCGAGGAGGCCGCGGTTGCCCGCCCACAGGAGGGAGAGTTGGAGCGCCTTGAGGCAAAGGGCGCGCGTCTTGCCGGAGCCGAATGCGCCGGAGTGCATTACTTCTGGGTTAAAGAGAGCCATGAAGCGGTTCTGCGACGTGAGCGCGCTATCCGGGTCGAAAATGGCGTAGTGCGGGCCGGCAGGGAGACGATGCGCCAGTACTGCGTTACTCCGAGGTGAAGGCATTATGGCTGCGACCGGCGCGCGGTAATCAGGAGATGCTGCCCAAAGCGGTGTTCGAGGGCGCGGAAGAGGGCAGGCGGCAGAATGCGCCAGGGCAGCGCCTTGACATAGCGGTATTGGACGTAGTCGCGGACGCGCCAGGGGAAGATGTGGTCAACGTGGATGTCGGTGATGGTGAAGCCATGGCGCACGATCAGGGCGCGGGCTGTGTGGCGGGAGTAAGTGCGCGCGATGGGCACGCCGCGCTGGGCCTCAGACTGCGCCAGGCCAAGGGCAATGAGGAGGGTTTTGGGCGTGTAGCGGTGGTAGAGCATGAGGCGCAGTTCGCCGTCAGGCCGCAGCATTCGGTGCATGTTACGCAGGGCGGCGTCAGGGTTGGGTGTGTGGTGCAGGACGCCCCACGAAAAGATGAGGTGAAACTGGCCTTCCCAGACATGCGTGAGTTCTTCGTAGTTGCCGCATCCCCACGGGATCGGCACCGCATATGCGGTCGACTGGAGTTGGGCCAGGTCGATGGCGCGCGGTGAAAGGTCGATGGCAAAGATGTTAGCGCCCGCGCGGGCGAAGTCGATAGCGACCGTGCCCATGCCGCAGCCCACTTCGAGTACGTTCTTGTTTGTCCAGCGTGGGAAGTCGGCAAAGGCGGGCAGGTGCGGCTCCACGAAGTACTTGCGGGCGCGCACTTCGTCGAAATATTGGCGGGAGCCGAGCGGGGCCGCGCTGTGACGCAGGTTGCACGGCCGGCGGTCCCAGTAAGCGCGGACCTGATCAATCGTCATCGTCATCCTCGAAATCGTCATCGTCCGGGCGTGCGCCGTTGCTCCGACCTGGGTCAGGGAAGCGAGATATGGGCGTGTCGCTCAGAATGTCACCGAGCACGATATCGCCCGGCTGGCGCTCGAAGTGACCGGCACTGCTGGACGGAACAATGATAATGGGCACCACGACAGCACCGGTGGGGGTATCATCAGTAATGCCGGCGGCGCGGCGCGAGAGGTCCGAGGCGATCTTGGCAAAGCGCGCAGCGTCGGCCTTGGTCCACTTGTCGGTGGGGTTGATGACCGTGACCGTGCCATCCTCGTTGACGATGCGCTGGGGCTGGCCGATGGGCCAGCGCGACATAGCCAGAGCCTGCTCGAACAGGCGGTCGGCGAGTTCGAATTCCTTCTCGCGGATAGCGTCACGGCGCTCCTGCCAGCGTGCGAGGTCCAGTTGGCGCTGGTAGTTATCCCAGGCCTCCGCGCGTTCGTCCCAGCGCCACCGCGCCATAATGACCTTCCAGGCTCTGGTAAGGCTCTTAGACGGCGGCTTACCTTGTTCTTTGCGCCACATATTATAAGCGCCGTGCTTAGACCGCTCCGTGCCCACAAAGAGGTAATAATTCTGGAAACGGTCATACCACAGGGTAGGTTCGAGTTTGCCGGTGTGGTCCGTCTGGCGTTCCCAGAACGGCTCCTGGAGGTCGGTTATGGGTGCGAGGGACGTGTCGTGGCGCGACATAGGTCAGGGTCTTACCTCATTATTAAGCTGGCACAGGGACAGGAACTCGTGGCGCAGGTCGGCGTCAGCGCGGAACATGCCACGCAGGGCCGAGGTCGTCATGGTGGCGGGTGTGCGCACGCCGCGCATGGCCATACAGAGGTGGAAGCCGCGCGCGAGGACGGCGACGCTTTCGGTCTGGGCCAGGGCGCAAATTTCGTCCGCGATATCGCTGACGAGCCGCTCCTGGATTTGCAGCCGGTGGGCGTGCTTGTGCGCGATGCGCGCGAACTTGGAGAGGCCGAGCACGCGGTTGGCGGCGAGGTAACCCATGCTGATGTCCGCCCAGAAGGGCAGCATGTGGTGCTCGCATAATGAGTAGACGCGGATGCCGGTGACGACGACGAGTTGATCGGTGGTGACGGCCTCGAAGGTGACCTCGGTGTTGCCGGGGTCGTAGTTGATGAACTCGTCATACCAGTGCGCGATGCGGCGCGGCGTTTCGCGCAGCCCCTCGCGATTGGGGTCTTCACCCAGCAGGATGAGCAGGTTCTCAGCGACAAGTTGCAGGCCGGCGAGGTCGAGTTGTGCCATCAGGCGACTCCTATGTACTTGTGAATCTGGATGCTGAGGCGGTGTCCGTGTGCGTAGCAGAGTTCAAGGCAGGTTTGGGTGGCCTTGGCGCTTTGCGAGAGGGGCTGGAGTGCGATATCGAAGTCGGCAGGGTCGAGTCCGAGTTGGTGCATCCGCTCGATGAAAATGTCGTAGTGGGCACGCTTGCCGATGGGCAATTTTAGTTCGCCGTGAGGCCGGGCGGCGGCAAGCAGAGCGGAGCGCAGCACAGGCAAGCCGCCCGGCATATCGAACTTGGGCGAGACGACGACCCAGTCGAAGTCAGCGTCGATGTGACCCAGTGCCGTGCCAGAGGTTTCGATAGTAAGTAAGCGGTCAGTGTTTTCGTGAAAGATGCGCACGAGCGGGCCGAGGTCATAGTTGGCCGGCTCACCGCCCGTGACCATGATGTAGGGCAGGTCGCGGAAGCGCGACGTGATCTCGGTGAGCAATTGGTTGGGGGTCAGGTAGACGTAGTGCGGAGTGGCCCCGACGTCTGTCGGGGTGGGGGCACCGGCGGCGGCCTTGTGCTCGTAGAGCGCGTCCAGGGAGGCGACTTCGTTGGCCATAGCGAGCGGCCAGGTTTCGCGCGTATCGCATTGGTCAACGAGAAACCCATTGGCAAAGAAATTTCCCTTTGTCGTCATGAGATTATAAACAGTACGCGAAGCAACTGGCCTGACTTCATCTACCAGCATTGCTTGCAACTGTCCCGGCTTTCCCCGTCCCTTATTTTGTTTGCGGCGGATTACCGGCGTAAATACAGCAAAGAAACGCTCACACTCATCTACGCCCGTAACACGCAACCCATACATCTTTTTGCCATTGCGCGGGTCAATCTGAGAAGCGGACCAGTGTGGGTCAAAACCAAAATCTCGGAGCATAGCATTAACTCGATGCAAAAGTTTATCATCCTGCTGATATATCGTAATCTGATATTTCGACGCCGAGCCTTCAGCGTCAAAAAACCCAGCTACATAGCCCCGACGTTCCTCAAGTGTTTGAGGATAGTCCATAATGAACTCAAGGTCCGTAATTGCGCAGGAAACTCGATAAACAGTTTTACCCGCCGACGTTTTGCGCTTCGATTTGGTCACGTTGGTATTTCGGCCAAACCTATTGACAAGATCACGCAAGCATTCAGCGAAATCCAGATCAGTGACCTGCCAATAGATTTTTGTATACCCTCCCCACTTCGATGAAGAGCCATCGCCCGCATATGCACCCATGAGATATCCACGAAGATAATCTTCAGTAGATGGCCAGGGAGAATAGTTGCCAAGCCGAGATCGTTTGATCCATACACCCGTAAGATCACCGGCAGGCATCTTTCTGACCATACTTTTATGCTTATTCACATGGAAAACATGATCTGGAGTACAGATCACCGATCCCATATCGGTGCAAACCTCTACAGTGGGTTCATTAACTCGTTGCGAAGTATCGATGACGCGCGAAACAACATATGCACGCTTGCCGCCATAGGACATTACCTCATCGCCAATCTGGATTTCTCGGATGGGCTTGGAGGTCCAGTCTGCCATAAGTACAGGCGTGTCACCATCGACACAAAACGGGCATCCCACCGCGCAGCCCTGGAAGCGCAGCAGGGCCATTGGCGTGCCGGTGAGCTTGCCCTCGCCCTGGATGGTGCGATATAGGTGATTGATAGGGTATTTAATCGGCTGGTCCATAGCGCGCGTATGCCTTTTCTGTCTCGTAGACGGTCACGCTGAGTGTGATGGGACCGAACAGGTGCAGCGCCACGTCGAATAGATGGGCGGCGATGTTTTCCGCGGAGGGCGAGACGTCAGGGCCGAAGATGTCGTTGAGGTGGCGGTGATCGAGCGTGTCGTCGATGTAGTCCTTAAAGGGCTTGAGGTCCCCGAAGTCGATAACGAACCCGGCTGCGTTGAGGCGCTCCGCGCCGAGTTCGAGAATGACGCGGTAGTTATGGCCGTGGAGCCGCGTGCAGGGATGCTCGTCGGGCAGGTTGAGCAGTTGGTGCGACGCACTGAAGTGGAATTCCTTGGCGATCCGGTACATTGCAGTTTTCCTCATCTCCTGCTATCATTATACCATACCCCCCCAAAACCCCACCTTGTGTGGGTCAGAAGCACCCCCGCTCCGGTTTGCCGAAGTTGGGGTGTTTTTGCGTGGGGGCGCAGTGTGGCCCCGATGTATATCGGGGCGGGATTGCTCCGGCTGGGGCTGGAGTTGGGCGGCGGCGAGGATGGTTTGCGCGAGTTGGGTGGCGTTGTCGGCGTGCTGAGCGCGGAAGGCGGCCCAGTCGTCGGGCGTAGCCAGGGTGCGGTCGGCAACGAGTTGGAGGGCGTGGTCGTAGGAGGTGAAAGCGAGGCGTTCGGGGAGATGCAGGGCGGAGTAGGCGAGGTTGTCGGCGCGGTAGAGAGGGGTGAGGCCGTATGCAAACATGCGCACGACGGCGTTGGGGAAGATTTCCTGGCGCGCGTCGCAGATGAAGTAGCCGCCGGCGCGGGCGAGTTGGCGGAGTTGGTCCGGGGTGAGCCACCCCAGCGGTTTGATGTTATGGAGCGGCGTTTCCAGACCGGTGGCGGCGAAGGTGACTTCGGATGGGGCAGTGGTGGCAGCGTACTGGGCGAAGTTGGCAAAGCGGTCGCTGCCCTTATCGGGCCGCCAGCGCGAGACGTGGTAGATTTTGGGCGCGTAGGTGAATTGGGGTTGCTCGTTGAGGAAGTGGTCGATGGGGTAGGGCGCATAGTGGATTTTGCGCTGCGCGTGGTCGGGCATGCTGCGCCGGACGAGATCGGAGGGCGGGAAAGTCACGGCGTCATAGATACGCCAGAGGAAGTCCTCGTAGTCGCGCGCGTGCGGGATGCGAAGGCATAGATCGCCGTCGATGTAGGCCGAGCCGTGGCCGATGCCGAGGAAGGGTGGCGTGGATGTGCGGTCGATACTGCGATAGAGGTACATGGGGACGCCCATATGCCAGTAGTCGAGGAAAAGAAGTGCGTCGTAGATATCGAGGGCGTCGGGGAGGCCAGCGAGCCAGTGACGGGGCTGATCGGCGAAGTTTTCGGGCAGGAAGAAGGCAAAGTCGCCGCCGACACGGTGCAGGGTTGCGCCCAGGCGCTCCAGCGCGTTGAGAATGGGCAATGTGATGGTTTCTTCGTGATATCCAAAGTGGCCAATGGCAAGAAGGTGCATTATGACGCCTCCCGGTATGGGACAGGATCGGGCGTGTGGTTGTGTGCGAAAGCGTGGCGGCGCAGATGGCATGAGCCGCACGTGCCGCAGTGGGTGGGGCCATTTTCGTAACAGGACCAGGTGAGGTGTAAGGGCGCATCGAGTTCGAGGCCCAGGCGGACGATTTCATGCTTTGTGAGGTTACCCACCGGCTGCTCGATGGCGATTTGGGCGTTGAGGTTGACGGCGTTGGGCACGAGATCGGCGAACTTGAGCGTGAAGATCATCTCGTTGTCGGGGTATGCGCCGCTCTCTTCGAGATTGTTGCCCAGGGCAATTGTGGAGAAGCCGTGCGCCTCGGCGTAGGCCAGGGCAACGCTGGAGAAGATGAGGTTGCGCGCGGGCACCCATTCGTAGGCAAGTTCAGCGCTGCGCTCGCCGCCGCGCTCGGTCATGAGATCGGCGGCGGTATCGGTGAGGCGCGAGTGGCCAATGTCGGCGCGGAAAAGGGTGCGCATATCGATGAAGCGGGCGGCGCACTGGAGATGGGCGGCGAGGGCGTTGACGGCCTCGCGCTCGCGCGTCTCGGCGCGGCAGCCGTAAGTGAAGTGCAGAAGGGTGGTGTCATAACCCAGGCGGACGTAGTGTGTGGCGACGACGGCGCTGTCCAGGCCGCCGGAGCAGATGACGAGGGCGCGGCGGGCTGGGATGGGTGGGCGCAGGGTTTGTGTGCTGAGGGTGAGGTCGGGCGCGATGGTGGTGAGGGAGTAAGGTGGGAGTTGGACAATGTTGTCCAGCCAATCTTCGCGCAGGTGGGCTTCGAGGGAGCCAAAGATGTAGGCGTTGGGCAGGCGCTTGATAAAGATGGGCTTGTAGTTGCAGGCGAGGTAGAGAGTGCCGTCGGGCGCGTGGACAGCGAGGGCGTAGGAGCCGACCAGTTGGGCAAGGGCGTTGTGGATGCCGTAACGGTCGATGAGGGGACCGATGACCATGCTGTCGATGGGGAGCGGGGGCAGGTTGAGCGCGGCGGCGAGTTCTTTGTCGTTGGCGATGGTGCCGTTGTGCGTGACGGCGGTGCCGGCGGGCGTGACGAAAGGCGGAATGAGGTCGTCGGTTTTGGCGGCGACGTATTCGGTGGTGGGTTCGGCGCGGCAGTTGGCAATAACCCAGGTGGGCGCGGGGCCGAGGCTGTAGGTTTCGTCGATGCCGGTGCTGGGGCCAGGCCGGCGTAGGGCGAAGGGGTGGCCCCAACTTGCGTCGGGGTGGGGGCCGCCCACCATGCCGTGGCTGTCGCGCCCGCGCTCGGCAGAACGGGCAAAAGTGCGCAGGAAGGCGTCGTGGAGTTCAGGCGTGGGCTGGGTGGTGATAAAGCCGCAGATGCTACACATGGATGGTGCCTTCCTCGCAGAGGCGCTCGACGGCGCGCATATGCTCGGAGAAATAGGTGGTGGCCGAGTGGACCATGTAGACCTTGGGGCCGGCGTGTCCGGTGTAAGGGGCGGGCACGGGCATGGTGGGGCGCTTGGCGCGCACCCAGGCCTCCGCTTCAAGATAGGCGAGCGCGCCCATGTAGCAGAGGTCGTAGGAGCTTTGCTTGCTGCGGTCCACGGTAGAGGCGAGGTCGATATTGTGCCGTGCCATCCACCTGAGAAAGATGTTGACCTTCTTCTTGCCGGCGCGCATGATATTGCGCGACTTGCCAGCCATCATAATGCCCGTGACGGGATCGAAGACTTTTATGTCGCCGAAGCGGACCGGCGCGATCCACGACGTGCTGTCCGTGGAGAACCAGGGATAGAGATGGGCGATGCGCCAGTCAGTGAGGCCGAACATATGGAAACAGGTGTTGGGGGAGTGGTTTTGGGCATATTTAAAGGCGTTGACGAAGAAGCGCAACATGCCGCGGTTGCGTGGCTTTGCGCCCACCAGGCCACCCAGGGCAATATAGGGATAGGTTTCGATGTATTCGTAGAGGCGGTCCTGTGGCTCACCAGCGTGGAAGACGGGGATGGGATGCAGGCCCTGGTCCTGAAGCCATTGGAAGTTGCGATGCCCTTCGAGGAAGCCGGCGGTGGGCAAGGTGGAGATGACGTCTAAGTTGGCGGCGGCAGCGAACCAGTGCGACCAGCGCTTAAGCCAGGCGGCGTATTCTTCGACCTGGATGGGCGCGCCGATAGTCCAGGCCGAAAATGCGCCGCTATCGGCAAAGACATCGAGATCGAACCTCTGGGTGATGGGTCCGAAGAGCGCGTCAAGATCGCGGTTGCGCCAGGTATGGAAGGAGATCAGGATGCGAAAGGGCGGCCTGGTTGTTTCAGGCGTCTGGGATTTCTTCGTCATCGATTGCTTCCATCTCGGATAGGATATGTGGATCGACGGCCTGCATAATCTGGACGAACTTGTGGATTGGGTTATGGGCGGGCGCGGTGCGCATATGGGATTCGTACAGGGCGACGCCCTCTTCGGTGGTCTGGATGCGCAGGAAGGGCAGCATGTCTTCAGCGTCGAGTGCGCCAAGTTTTTGTTCCATGGCATCGAGATCGATGAGGTCGGCAGCGTCGAGGATGGTGCGGACGAATTGTTCGTCGAAGCCCACATCGGCGTATGCGGCAGCGTTGGCATCGCTGAGGTCGAGGGACTTGAGCAGGTCGGCTAAGATTTCCGTGTCCCAGTAGGAGAGGTCGGTGGTGCGGTTGTCCGCGAGCGCGTAGCCGGTGGCGGCGTGCGGGTCGTCATCGACAAAGACGACGGCGATGTGTGTCCAGCGGATGAGCTTGGCCGCGTCCCAGGTGCCATTGCCGGCCTCGATGGTGTTGTCGCGGCGGTTGACGACGATAGGTTTGCGTTGGCCGTAGCGATTGAGCGAGCCAGCGATGGCCGAGATGTTGCCCGGCGGGTGCGCGCGGGCGTTGGTGGGATCGACCGCGATGGCGTCGATGGGCACCAGAAGCGGTTCGAGATCGGAGACGATCTTGTAGCGCTTGTCGTCAGCGTCGGGGGCAATAATGGTTGTGGGGCGCGGCTCGGCCATGTGATGTTTTGCTCCTGAGGTGCGGATTTGCGCACAGTATATCAGGTTTACGTGAAATAAGCAATGGGCGCAATGGCGCTTTGATATATGCCCAAAGCGGGTTATGGTGTACAATGTAGTGCATATATATGGAGGAAGGTGCAGAAAAGATGGCGCGAGATGATGCGATTGGTCGGCAGCGCAGGTTGGCCGGGGAGAGCGCGCTTCGGCTCTCGTTGAAGTTTGCGGCGGATTATTTGCGGTGGTTGATGTGGCCGGAAGCGGAGCAGTTGCGGCTCCGGGCGCGGTACGCGCATGACGCGCCGCTGCGCGCTTATGCGATATCCCAGGCGGTGAAAGTGGTAAGTAGTGCGGCGCGGCGCTGGGGCCAGGCCATACCTGATAGTGTGGCGGCAGCCAGCGCGGGGGATATTGGTTTGTTGGCAGAGCACGGGATAGAGGTGAGCAAGTTTTTCCAGGAGGGAGAGACGGATGATTAGGGCGCTTTTGGCGACGTGGCTTTCGGAGTTTGTGACGGTGGAGCAGGCAGCGCTGCTGACGGGCCGGCACTATCGGACCATTCTGCGCAATGTGCAGAGCGGCGGGCTGGATGCGTATGTGACGCCCGGCGGGGAGTACTTCATATATATGGAGGACCTGCGCGCATGGCATGGGGCGAGGCTGGGCGACAGTAGCGAAGTTGTTAATAAGTTGTAAGGGAAAGAAGCAGTCGGTTGACAGGTAGTCGTTTCTGGTGTATCATATGTTCAAATGATTGAACATTAACAAAAGCAAATCAGAGGCAAGTGCAGGAAGCCCGGAGACGGCAAGCGGTCATCACAGGGTAGCGGAAACAAAACAACAAGCCCGCGAGAAGGTGATGATACGGCGGTCAGAGAAAAGAAGCCGGAGAGTGTGATTGCACAAGCCGAAGAGGAGCCAAAAAGCAAGCCCAGACGGTGCAAATCCGGCAAGAGCGAGAGTACAGCGATGGGCCAATGCAAGGCAGGGATTTTGGGGCAGGCTCAAATGAGCCTGTCACCCACAAGCGTTCAAGCATATGGTTTGAGCGCTTGTGGGTGACGATAAAGGTTTGCTTGAAAGGAGCAGCACAATGTACGGCAAGAGAATGGATGAGGTCGAGGTCGGCGATTATATCGCCAGCGGTTGGGACAAGTACCAGTACATCGGTCAGGTCGTGAAGATCACGAAGACGCAGATCACGGCCAAGGTCGAAGGTCGCAGCCAGGAAGTTCGCATCAACCGCCAGTCAGGAAAGGAGATTGGCGGGCGCAGTTGGTGGCACTATTGTGACGATGTTGAGGCGCAGCGTGCAGTCAACAAGGAAGTGCTGGCAGCGAAGTCGATGCAGCGCGAGGCCAAGGAGGCAGCGTGGGCGGAAAAGTTGGCGGCGGTCAGGGCAGCCAATGTTCCTTTCACGGTCGTGGGCGAGGGCATCGGTGACCTCATGAAAGTTCGGTTCGTGAACAAGGATGGCGATGAGGGCATTGTATACTTCAGTTTCAAGCAGGAAAAGATGTGGCTGTCCTCAGAAGGATACGAGCCGGTCGATGGTTATCGGCTGAATCAGGTGTCGGTGTGGATGCCCAGTCGATGGCACGGCGGGGGATATGAGTTCAGTTCACCCGGTCGGTCATGTGACGGTCGGACGCTGGAAGACGCGCTGGTCGATCTGATCGCCAGCCACTACTGGGATTAAGTTGGTAAGGTCCGGCTAAGCCGGACCTACCAACGCTGAGGGCAGGAGCAATCGTTCCTGCTTTCAGCGTTGGTACATACGTGCGCTGGGCCGGGCCTGACAATGGGGGTCCGACTCCCCCTCGGCGCTCATTGTGTGAAGGATCAGTTCAGAAAAGGAGCATCAGTCATGGCCAGCAAAGACAATCGGTGGTTTCAGGTTTCGGTCAAGGATGCGAAGGCGCTCAACGAGTACTTTAAGGCGTTGGGCCTCAGCGTCCGGCGGTTCGCCAAAGGCTGGGTTTTGTCATGCCGCCAGTGGTCAGATGGCCAGTGGTTGGTGTGGGACGGCGGTCACGGCACAGGTGATCGTTTCACCACAGAGCAGATGCAGCAGTTCTTCAGCACAGTGCGCAATCGGAAAGGCGCAGTTGTGTACGAGACAAACAGTGAGGCGCTGGAAGCGCGCTGGTATTTCAACTTGAACCGCTGAACTATATAGGTCGCAGAAACCCCGACAGGGAGCGTCGGGGTCTTCCCCAGACCTTAAAATGGGGGATTGAAAAAGCATAGCGTGAAAGGAGCGCGGGATGGCAAAGGGTGTCAAAATCGGTGAGTGTGTGGTTGAGCGGTTCCGGGGTAAGCCGGTGATCGTGATGCCAACCGAAGGGCGGCCCTTCAGTTTTGGGGTTGCCAAAGCGCAGGCAGTGCTGGCCCATCGGGATATGGTGCAGGCGTTTGCCGAGGGGCGCATCGATGACATTTTCGGTGTGGACACCATCGGTGAGTTCAAAGGGCATCTGATCCTGATGGTGCCGCTGGGCAATGGGTTCGACTTCAGGTTCGGTCAGGTCAAGGCAGCCCTGGTTGTGGCCCATTGGGTCGAGATCGAGGAGTTCGTGGCACAGTTCGG
This sequence comes from bacterium, assembly GCA_041648665.1. Taxonomy (NCBI): domain Bacteria; species bacterium. The sequence continues at coordinate 18,449 of JBAZOP010000027.1, forward strand.
CGAGGAGGATGAGGCGTGATCTACACAAAGTTCGGGACGCCAGTTGAGATCGTGTCCCCCTTCACAAGTGATGGGTTCGTGAAGGTGCGGCGCGCGGATGGCTCGTACCGGGAGTACCACATCTCGGAACTGAGGGCAGATGGCGGCGTCGATGAGTTAGCCAAAGCCGCAAACAAGTTCTTGGATGTGCCAGAGGATGCGGACGCCAAGATTGCGCGCCTGGAAAAAGCCGTGCCTGGTTGGATGGCCGAGTATGCATATGCTGCCAGAGTACAGGAGCGCGATAAGGCGATTGAGTATGGCGATCCGCCAGAGCGGGCCGAGGCGCTGGGCAAGCTGGCGCAAATCACGGCGCTCGAAGATTTTGTTAAGGATAGAGGCACGGGCGTCAAGTACTGAGCGTATATGCGTAGGGGGCCTTGGAGAAAGGCCCCTTGTCATTTATGAGGCTGGGAGCAACCGAAAAGGGCGAGGAATGCACAAGCCAAGTGACGGAAGACGCAACCTGATGGTTTGTGTGTCTGCGGCGGCAGCGCGGAGGTGCAAGTCCTTCCCCCCAGCAACCCTTTGTTAAAGCAATCGCCCCAGTGCAAGTATTCGTTTGGGGCATGGGCTAACCCCGGCATGGCCGGGGAAAAGGAGCATAGTCATGGCGGTGAGAGTGCGTGTGCCAAAGCCGGAAAAGATTACGAGTTTCACGTACCGAAGGGTGGCGTTGCTGGTTCAGTTTATGGAAAGCGCGTATCAGCGCTTCCAGGCCAGCGGCGACGAAAGGGCGCTCGGCACGGCGTACAAGTATCAGTCGAAGATTTTGGCCGTGCATCCGTTAATGGATGTCGTGCTGACCGAGATCATCGAGGCCGAGCGGCAGATAGGTGCGGGCAGCGATGTTGCGTTCACATTTGACGAGATTGTGGACGTGGATTATGTGGACCTGTTGCATCAGGTCGAGGCGCTGGCGGAAGGCTGCGCGCCGGAGATGCTGGAGGTGCTCGGATGACTGAGGGATATGTGTGGTCGGACGCGCAGATTGGGAAGTGGCTACGGCACGTGGTAAACGTGAAGCAGCTACAGGAACGGTCGCGCGGAATGGTGGTGCGCGTCATGAGCACGAGCCGGCAGGCAGCGTTTTGCTATGTGCAGAGTGGGTCGGATGAAAGTGTGTGGTATAGCGTGCGCGTGTGGAATGATGCGCGTGGGCTGCTGCATACGCGGTGCAGTTGTCCGTGGGGCCAGCACCGGCCCAAAGAAAGCCCAGAATGCGCGTGCAGCCACGTGATGGCGGCAATGGAAGCGCTGGCGGGGCTGGTGGGGCGCTCACTGAGCTTCTGGTTGGATATGGCGGATGCCGAGCGGCAACACCGGCCCATCGTGGAGCCGCGCGCCGAGGTGGTGGCGACGAGCCGGAAAGTGGGCGCGGCGGATCGGTCGATGTTTCACAGCGCGGAAGCGCGGCGCGGCAAGCGCAGATTATGACCGGCATGTAGATAAAGGAGTTCATCATGTATGGCGGCGGCTATATACTTGCACCGAAGACCGTCAGGGCGTCGAAGAAGTTCTTTGCGCAATTTCCCGATGGGGTACGAGAGTGGGTCAAGCGGTATGCTGAACAAGCGCGTGTTGTTGGGAAAAGTGTGACATATCATGCTGTTTCCACAGCCTGGTATACCATCACGGGTGAAGGCGAAACGTATCGAGTGTACTATCGCGGCAAGGAAACAGGTGCGCGATTCAACAACCAGGATGCGCTACACGCCGGAAGCGATATGCGGCTGAACCAACGCATTACTTTGCCAATTGGCGCATGGTTGATCTGTTACCGCTTGTTCCTGGGAAAAATGTTCTTCGATATCTACCACTGTGTCGGCGAACCGCAGGAGGCGCTGCCACTGTGAGCCGCGCCGGGGCAAGATGAAAGGAGCGCGACGTGGAAAGAAATCAGGCGTTTGAGTTACTGGATGCTGTGTGCGGCAACTTGCCTGAACTGCCACAAGTTGATTACTACGGGCGCAAGGTGCAGGAGCTTGAATACTCATGGGGGCGTGGGTCACACTACGCGCAGGTACTGTGCGGGCGCGAGGATACGAGGCCGCTGGCGGCTTTGCTGATGCGCAACCTGAACGAGATGCAGGTGTGGCTCGCCTTGCGGTTGGTCTATGGGGAAGTCGATTGGGCGTCGCAGTTATGCAAGCTATCGGCGTATGAGTTGCTGGCCGCGCACCTCATGGATGCGGCCAGTTCGGTGATGTGGGGCCGGTATCTACGCAGCAAGCCGCTGCGATGGGCCGAGCGGCGCAAGGTGCCGATTGAGGCGTGGCGCGTATATGACCTGTGGGTATTCGCACTGGCGGGCAGGGTGATTATGTATGCGCGGATCGAGGAAAGCCACGACTGGAATTGGGATAGTCATTCCTGGCGTTGGTATACGACGGTCACGCCCAAGGTGGTGGTGCTGGATCACGCGCCGCCGGTCGTGCTGAAGCCAATCGAGTTGGTTGGGGCACGGTGGCAAGGCGGCGTGCGCTATATGGTGAAAAAGTGGCGCAGTGGGGCATGGTTTCAACTGGCGCGCCTCAAGCTGTGGCAGAATGTCAAGGAGATATTCCGGGACCAGGCACAGGGCGAGATGGACGAAGTGCAGTATGCGGTGCATTTGTTCGAGGCCATCTTTGGCAGCGAGTGGCCGGAGATGACCGAATTGGCGCGGGCGCAGCGCCATTACGAGGTGTTGCTCGGTGAAAGGAGCATGACGCTATGATCGGCAAGGGCAAGTGCGTGTACATGATACACTTCGACCGGCCTGTGGGCGATGTGAGCAATCCACATGGGAGCGCGCAGCACTACATCGGGTATACGACCGACCTGGAGGCGCGCATGAAGGAGCATCGGGCGGGCAACGGCAGCAAGTTGATGGCTGCGGTGAGCGCGCAAGGCATTGCGTGGCGCGTGGTCGTCGTGTGGCCCGGCGCGGGCCGGGACTGGGAGCGGCAGTTGAAAAGGCGTAAGGATACGCCGCGCTGGTGTCCGATATGCGGGCAGCAAGAAGTGCCGCACAGCGAAGAGGCCATACTTGTGGAAAAGGAGAGCGAGGACAATGAACAGTGAACAGCTGGATATTGTACTAAGTACACTAACGGTCCTGGCCGATGCAGCCAGAGCAGCGCAGGCGGAGTTGGAGACGCACGCGCAGGTGTGCGATTTCAGGGCGGCGCTGAGCGGCATGGATTGGCTGACGTTTGTGGGTATGATGGCTGCCGTGGAACAGGTTCAGACAAGGGCGCGGCACTTCGAGACAGTGCTAAGGCGGGAAGGAGGCGTCAGGGATGGCTACGGCGGGCGCGATAGCGCGGTGGACTGAGAGAGAAAAGGGACTGTGGGCCGGCGTGGTACATGAGTATGATGCGTACCCGACGGGGCTGGGCGTGGCGCTGTGGGACGCCGCCATGATGTACTATGCGATGGTTAGCCAGGCCGCGACGGGTGGGCCAGCGGACGGGTGGCCCCGACTTCAGTCAGGGTGGACCGAGATCACGAAAACGGAGCGGTGGCAGATGGCGCTGGCGTGGATGTTGCGGCATCTCATCGCAAATGAGAGTGCGCCGGATGGATGGCGCACAATTATCGGGCTGCGCAGCCCGATCTTTATGGCAGTGCGCCCGGTGGCGTTTCCGGCGTGGCGCAAGCACTCGTGGCAGCCGGCACGCGGCGATGCGTATGGCGTGCTGACGCCGGCAGTGACGTGGCTGCGGTATGCGTATGTCATCGATCCGGCGCGCTGTGATATGACCGTGCTCAGGTACGATGGGGCAATACGGGAGTGGGCGCAGCTGGCCGTGGTGCAATTTGGGATAGGAGGTGAGCCGGACTGGGAAGCGATGCAGCATTCGGGTTCGTGAAGTTAGGCAATAAGATAAGAAAGGAAATCGCTGTGTTCGAGAAAGATCGCCTGTTTGCAGGTGAGTGGAATGGGTTCGAGAAAGCCGTGCGCGCGCTGGTTCACGGGCCGCTGGCCGGCGCGGATGCGGACGCGGAGACGCCGCAGTGCAGCTACTGCGGTGTGCCGGCGCGGGATGGGAATATCGAGCATATGCAGGCGTGCCCTGTATATGTGGTGCGACAGGCCGCGTGCGCCGGGGGCTGGGGTATCCCCATCCCGGTGAAACTGTATCCGTATCGGGCGCGAAAGAACGGGATGCAGCCAATACAGCTGACGATCTGCGGCGATGGGCTGCACCAGGTGCGGGCGGAAGCGCGCGGCGGCTGGCTGCGGACGGAGATGGAGCTTATCCTGGATGACTGGTTCGTGGACTACGGGCCGGTCATCACGCGGCGCGAGGCTGTGGGCAACGGGGAGTTCGTCGGCCTGGTATACACGTTCAGGGAGGAGGTAGCGCTCTTCTATGAGATGCCGGCGCTGGCGTAATTCCGGCGGGGCCGGGGTTCGGGTGTTGGTTCGCGGGGCTGACCTTTCGGGGTCAGCCCTCTTTTTTTGTCTCAGGCTAGGGTGCTGGAATGCTCAATCTGCCATGCGGCGCGGCGTGGCCCCAGGCGCGACCATCCAACATAGTGCTCGAAGGCACTGCTGGCCTTGTCGAAGGGCAGGTAGATGAAAGTGTGATCAGTGCCAAAGGCCGTGATGTGCGCGTCATAAATGGGCTGTACTGTGTCGGGGTCTTTGACGCCGTGCAAGAGTGCAGGGCCGAACTCGGCGAGGAAATGATCCGTCATGTTCTGTGGTGTGGCCGAGTTGAAGCGGGCGTGCTGGAATGCGCGGATGACGGCCAGCATGTAACCCAGAAAAGCCGAGGCCAATTTGGATATCGTAGCGTCGATGTCCTGATCAGGATAGCGGCGCGCATATTGTTGCAGCGCCGCGTGCAGACCGGTCCGCCAGGTGTCCCCACCGCGCTGGCCAGTGATCAAGTAGGAACATGCGAGCGCGCCCATGACGAAGTTTGCCGTGACGGGCGAGACAGATTGGGTTGGCGCAGTTGCCCCGGCTTTAGCCGGGGTGTAGAAATCAGGGAATAAGAGCGACGGCACCGAGAGGTGTAGATTGGGAAACAGGCATATAACACGCGCGGCGGGTACGGGCAGCAGGGGGTCTGCGCCGGGCGCAGCGATACCGGCTTCGAGATGCACAAAATCCTGGTCGTGGATGTTTACTATGCTCGGCACGCCAATCTGGAGAAAGCATGCATCCGGGAGGCCCTTGTCGTCGTATAAATGGTAGTTGCGGGCCGAACTCACGAAGCCGGTCCGGGGTGAGTAAAAAATGGAAAGCAGGCATGACTGATCGTTCAGGATTGTGGAACTGACGTGTCGTGTCACGTTTGGCGCAAACTGCATCATTTGCTGACCCGTGACAATCCATGCCTGATCGCGGAAAGCGCCTTGCGTGCAGAGTGCGTCGGTGGTCCAGATCACGAAGTGTTCTGGTGCCGTTTCCTGACCTTGGGTTGCGCGGATAGTGCGCTCGATAAGTGGCAGGACTGAGATGGGCGCGTTCGTGTTATTGAACAGATCCAGCGATAGCTCGTTGGGCCGCTTGCGACCAGAACGCAGGCGTTTGTGCGCTTCGGTAACTGCATTGGATAGGATAACAGGCAAGCGGTCGGGGCGGCCCGCATATTGGTGGCGGCCAGCAATGTTAAAAAGGAAAGCGTCGAGGTCCGGGCCGGCAGGCGGCGCAGGCGCGTGGCGCGTGATATCATCGAACAGGCCGGTGAGGTTGCTTTGGGCGAAGAGGTCATTGGCCTGATTGACGCCCGTCAGAAGCAGCGTGGCGACCAAGTAGGATGCGCGCGCGTACCGGCCTTGTGTATCTTGGGCAAGAGCGCGGTGACCCAGGCTAGATAGGGCAAAGCGCGCGCCGGCGCTGGCGGCGAGCAGGGTAGCGTGGACATCGAGTTCGTAGCCCATCGAAATTGTATATCGGCCATGAATAGAACCCGCATGAGTATCAGATATGCAGCTGCGTAGAACAACAACAAGAAAACTGGCGTACAAACCCAGGCGAAAGTCCTCATCGCTACAAGATGGATCGTATACGCGCGCAGCGAAAAACCCCAAGATACGATGGGTCAAAGCAACATCGCGTATACGGATTGATGCATCATAAATATCGTAGCTAAGCAAATTCGACATTTGCTGCGTCATGTAGATTATTGCGCCCTGGATGCGCGCCTCGTCACTGGAAAATAGGTCGCGCAAGGTGCGGCTTGTGGCCATTATGGTTTGAATGGCGTTAGTGTCGCCGTCGGTGATAAGTTGGGCAAGTTGCGTCAGCCGGCCCAGGCGCGGGGCGTGCTCGGTGCAGTGTGACCCGATCAGGAGTTGCAGCGCAACTTCGAGTGGCATGGCGTCGCGGTCGGGCGCATCGCTGAGGCCGGCGAGAAGTTTGAGACGCGCGTAGAGGCTGTGCAGCCGCCAGATATGGCTGAGATGGCGCACGCAGCTGGTGCAAAGATGCGCGCCGAATTGCGTGCCGTCGAATAAGTGCAAGATGCCAATGTGTGGTGTGTCATCACCGCGCCACTCGGCGTGCGCCTGATCGACCCAGGGCCGGAAGCGTTCCGGCAACGCCTCCAGGCTGGCATAGTCGAAGTGGTTCTCAAAATCGTCAAGCACGTCGTGGTTGGTGGGGTCTAGTATGTCCAGCGGCTGCATTATGGCGTGCCTCCCTTGGTGCGGTCCCCAAAAGTGTCCTCGAAATATCGCAGTAAAGGGAAGATGGAGGAGCCGGTGCGCATGACCTTCATGAGTTCGAAGACCGTCATGATGCTTTTGCCCATCCTGTCAGTGAGGATCATAACCGCGCCCATGACGTGGGCCAAAACGCATGGGCTGATATCCGCCGTCTTGCTTTCGTCGTGGTATGCATCGTGTACATTGTCGATCATGGCGTTGAGAATGGCTGAACATATGGCGGAGCTTTCGAGCAGGATCAGGAGATTGGTGAGTTCGGAGTGCAGCGCGAAGACGGCGCGCTCGTGGTCCTCGGTCTGTTCCGGGTCGAAGTTGGCGTAGTCGGGCGGCACACCCAGTTCGTCGATAGACCGCTGGATGAGTGTGACGGCGTGCTGTAACGATTCGGGCACGGCTTCGGTGCGGATTTCGTCCAGGACATCGGTATTGAGCGAAGTTATGCCCTGCTTATTTTGATCGAGGACAAAATTGCGAATCGCTTTCACGAAGCCCTCAGGCGAATTGACCTCAAATGCAAATGGGGTATTTGTGCCCATACCCAGGGCATCGAGGATGCCATCCAGCCTGAGGCCAACTTCGTGTTCGTCGATGACTTCGGCAGTGTCGGCATCGACCCCAACCGGCGTGGAGTAGGCTTCTGGCTCGCGGTCAACATCGCCCCATTCCAGGTGCTCCAGAAGTTCGTCGAAGATTTCTTCGTCGCTGTTGTCAGGCTGCTCGTGGTCGTTCATGTATTGCTCCTTTGGGTTTATCCCGATTTAGTCGGGGCGGACCAAGAAACCAAACTGTCCGTAGTTATCGCGCGCGACTGTGTCGGCAGCAGCCTCATAGCGGGCGCGTTTGGCGTCACGCTTGGCGCAGATTTCGCGCAGGACCGCACGGCCTGCCGGTGTATAACTCCACTGGATGTAAGCCAGGGTGATGAGGTGTGCGGCCAGCCAGTTGACATTGCGCGCTGTAATCATATGCTCGATGGTGTCCCGCGCGTACAGGTCGGGGCCATAGCGCTGGCTGCCTGGGTAGCCATAGCCGCTGAGGCTGTCAGCTTCGTGGGCGTCCTCAAGTTCATGTAGTCTGGTTATGCGCTGGCGCACAACTGTATGCGAACCCGTCATGGAAAGTACGTAATTTGCATCCGTGAGGGCAGCGCGGAGGTCCTCGGCAAGGGCCAGGGCATCGTCGGTGTCAAGGAAGGGCGTGAGTGTGACCCATCCCGTCGCGCCGGCCACGGCCCAGTATTTTGGGTTGTCGGTTTGGGCGTCTGCGATCAGGGTTGCGCCCAGCACGCGGCGCGCGTCCAGGTCGTCGTGGCGGTCAAGAATTGAAGTTGGATCGTCAGGGCTTTCGGCGAGGATTTGCACCCGGATGGCCACGTCGGCGTCGCGCTGCTGGACGACAAGTTTGTAGAGCAGGTCAGCCCAGGGCGTCACGGCATAGATTTGCGCCGATATGATTTCGGGATGCAGCATCCAGAACGGCCTGACGGAGCCGTAAGCGTGGTATAGATTCTGAAATTGGTGGAAGACGCCGCTGCTGATAGTAAGGCGGAAGCGCTCGCCTTCGAGCGTGGGCACAGCGCGGCGCTCGGCTTGAACGCCCAGGCGCTCGGCGCTGACCCATTGCAGCGCGGGGCGGGAGAGCATCAATCCGGCGGCTTCGAAAACTGACGCCGCCAGGATAGGGTTCTTGGGGTAGTGTGTGATGCAGCGTTCGGCTTGAAGCCGGAACGCGCTGACTTCTGCGGTGATCTCGCGGATGGTATCCGGGTCGAAGCTGTCAAAGTTGTTGCGCGCCCAAGTTGTGACAGTGCGCGGCACAAAGTCGTCGTAGACGCCGAGATGTTCCAGACCTGCGTCATCGGCATAGTCACGTGCGATGGTGGCCGTCACGAGGCGATTGTGGATGCGGCGGTACTGGGACGGCTTCAGGTTGGCAAATTGGGATTGGGCAGCGTCAAAGGCACGGCCTGCGCGCGTCAGGCGGCGGATCGTCTGGCCGTTGAGGACAACGGTCCAGTCTGGGATAGCTTTCATGGTGAGCCAGTTGACGCCTAAGGTATCTTGTGGTCCAGACATCGTGACCTCACAGCCGCATGGTGAACGGGATGCGGGACACACGCGCGCGGATCAGGTCGGCGACGGCGGCGCGATCCACAGGTTCCAGTTCGAAGTAGTAGGTGCCCCACTGGGCGGCGCGCCACTGGCCCAGGCCGTGCTGCGCGCCGTAGTCCAGCCACTCGATGAGCATGGCTTCGGTGACCTTGCCTGTGTTGAGCAAGGAAATGTGGAAGTTGAGTGTGGTGCCCGCCGGCACGAAGTCACTGGCGGCAATGGCGACGCGCGGGCCTTGCGGCGTATTGGCGCGCAGGGGGCGGACCATAATGGGCAGGTTCTTGGCGTCGTAGGGCGGCGCGGCAGGGTCGGCGGGAATGGGCCACTCGGCCCCTGCTGCATTGAGTGTAATGAGACGCTGTGGGGCCAGGACGAATAAGTTGGTGCGGATTGACTTCTGGTATGTCGTGAGCTTCTTGCTTTCGAGACCCAGCGGCTTGCCATCCGGCCCTTTTGTGTCGCCCATGCGGAGCACCTGGCACGCTTCCTGAAGGTTGGCCATGACGAGGTAGCCATAAATGCAGGGTTCGTTGTCGGCGTTGCGGTGGAAGGTGCTGCGGACACGGACCTGTTCGCCTTCCTCATCGAGAAGTGGCGGGAGCGTCTTGAGTTCGTCTTCGAGTTCGTCGGCGTCCGCCTGGACGCGCCAGTCCTGGGCAGATTGGAGTTTGGCGAGCGCGGGACCAAGGACGTACTGGCGGTAGACTTCCGGGTCGGCGCTGACCGTGCCAAGCATAGGCGCGGTGAGTGTGAGTGCGACGCGGTAGTAAGCGTATGCGCCCGCGAGCGCGGACACCGGCCCATTGGCATTGGTAATGATGCGCGGCTCTGACACTTGATATCCTCCTAAATATGCGAATGCGGGTTAATGGGATATGGACTGGTTAGGCAACCATAATGGATGGCCTCCTGTGTCGTGTTGCAATATTGTATCATAGCTCATGGAGTTTGACAAAAACTCACAATGGCGCTATCGACGGCGATGGCGGGTATTTTGGCGAGTGTGGCGGCGTACCATTGTGGGAAGCGCTTGAAAACCATGCTGGCAGCTTTGTCGATGATAAGGGTGATGGCGCGGTCGCCTTCGAGGCGCAGGCCGCGCCCGCTGCCCTGGACGATCTCTTTCGCGGCCTCGCTGAAGTACCAACTGCCGCCGCCGGGCAGGCGTTGGCGCTCGCGCACGATGGGGTCGGCCAGCGACGGGAACGGAGTCTTGGCGATAATGATAAGACCCGGCGTGGAGGAGGGAAGTGGGTTGTAGCCCTGGTTGAGCGAGGGCGAGATTACAACTGAGCCTTCGGGTAGGTCGCGGATTGCGTCGATGGCGTCGGCGCGGCTGAGGTCGCGGTCCTGGGTAATGGTAGCGACGCCGCGCGCCTGGAGCAAGCGAATGAGAGTGCGGGTGTGCATCCAGGACACGGTGTGGATCATAACTGTGCGCTGGCGTGTGGCGTGGGCATGATAGGTTTGGATGGCCTGGGCAATCAAGTCAGCCTGGCGCGCATAGTCGGCGTCGGTGGACCGCTTGGAGATTTTGGGCGCATCATCGATGTAGTAGACCGGGCGGTGCGCCGGCGGGATAAAGTGTGGACCGGTGTAGGTGTAAAGCTTGATGCGCCCTTGTGCATAGTCGTCGGCGATGCCGAGTTGGTCCAGCACGCCTTCGACGGGGCCAAGCGTGGCGCTCATGACAACGATAGTGGTGAGGTCCGTGAGGAAAGTGCGGTTGAAGAAGCGGGCAGCTAGGGCATCGGATGGGCGCAGTGGGCGCAGGTCCAGACCATTATGATCGGCGTGGACGTGATAGCGCGCAGCGCTGGCGGCGTGGATGGGCAATGAAGCGCGGACGTATTCCATGCGCTCCATGAGTTTGATGAGTTCATGGGTGACCGATGGGTCGGCTTTGGTGATACCCCAGTATTGTGCGGCCTGGAGGCGCTTTTGGGCAATGAGGTCGATGTTTGACTGAAGCCAGTTGGATGCCTTGTGGAGAACCGTGGATGAGGAGCCGTTGAGCGTAGGCGGCATGGTCAAATTCCATTTGTCGAGGTCGCGGCGTGATAGCGTGATACCAGACATGCTCGTGCCAATGCTGTCCAGGCTGTGCGCCTCGTCGTAGATCAGGAGATGAGCAAGGGCGCACATGGTTTGGAGGCGCGTTTTGGTAAAGGCGTGGCCCCACCAAAGCCAGGCATAATTAAATAGGGCAAAGGGTGCGTAGAGCGTGCGGCGTTTGGCAAGGACGTATTCGCAGCGGTCGCTGACCGGGCACTGAAGCATGGGTTCGAAGGGGCAGTCATCGACAGTGATCAGGCGACGCACGCCGGCAAGTAGGGCCTTATCGACGACCTCCTGATTGACACAGGGGTAATTGGCCCGGCCCATGAGGGGCACGCCGCCCAGCAGTTCGTACTGGCGCTGGAGGTCCTTTGTGGCCGTGACGACACTGCCGGCGATGCCCATATCTGTAACATGTGCTGAAGTGGCAAGCGTGACGATATCGCTCTTGCCAGAGCCAGGCGGCAGTTCCAGGATGACGATGGGCAGCGGGCCGGCGGTGCGGTTGCTGTTTTCCAGCAATGCGATGCGCACCAGTTCCGGGATAAGGATGCGTTGCGCCGGGCGGAACCTGGGATAGGCAGGCACGCCGCCAGAAGGGTAGAAAAGGTCCTGCGGATCGTCATGGCTTATGGCGTCGATGAGTTGGTTCAGGAAGTGCGGCGCGCGGCGGGCCGTGCGCTCGATATTGAGTGTGTGCAGTATTTCGTCAAGATCAAGCGTGGTAGCGTCAGTGTACGGAATGGCAGTAGACACAGCATGAAACTCCTTTTTATTGGTTGGGTCAGGCGCAGGTTACTCGCGCGTCGTCTTGCTGGCCTGAATTGTGGCGATCAGGCCCACGACAAAGGCGCAAAAGAAGTAACCCATGCCGGCGGTCAGTTTGGCGATCAGATCGCCCGGCGTCGCAGCGGCTGTCTGTGCCCCAAGCACCACCAGTGCCGCAATGATGATTAGAACGGCCCACATATTGGCATTCCTCCTTTCTGAAAGTCTTGACTTTTTTGCCATATGCATCTATTATAACACATAGACACAGCGATATCCTCCTTTCACGCGAGAGGCCGCGCTTCCCCAAGGCGTGGCCTTTTGCTATCTGCCGCGCGTGCGCTGGTCATGGTCGCCCGCACGGGTGAACGTGGTGTAGCCTTTGACGCAGAGATCGATGACGGCGATCAGGGGCGACGCCAGGGCGACGACAGTGACGGCGATCACGGTGATGATGTGGTTGGCAAGCATAGGGGTCTTGCCATCGTCGTCCCAGCGCTTATCCCAATACCGGGCCAGGTCTGTGAACCAGATCAGCGTGGCCGAGGCGACATAGATGATGAGCAGCAAGTGCGCGAGATAGGTCAGTGCGTCCATTCGGTTTGCCTCCCTTTTAGGCAATAATTGAGATTGCGCCTTGTGTTAATTTTCCTTAGTTTTATGTCAAGTGACAGGTTTAACATGGGTTAAATTTAAAATTTGTATTGCAAAATTTTGACCATGTAAACATTTTACAAAACCTCGATTTCAAATCCCTATATATATAATGAAAGGACCTCTGGTTTTTGTGTATTTTGTTGTGTTGCTGCATCAATCTATTGCTTTCTGGCCTCAAACCGACCTTGGTTGACATAAAATGTATTATGTTTACATGTTTTTTTTCTGCATTACAAATCCTAATTCTTCTCGCAAATTAATTCTTTGCTATAGGGCCGCTCTGGTGAGCGGCCCTATATATATTGATTCCCATTCTGTGGCACTTGACATAATGTCAGGGTGTGCTGCCATTTGCGCCAAGTGCAGTGATAGCGACGGCGATGTCATGGTGTAGTGGCGCGTGGGGATATGGTGCAGTGAGTTCGATGATCTTGCGCAAATGTCTCTCATCGCCTGTCATCCGATACAGGTCAGTGCTATCCGCCACTGCGCTGAGCGAGGCTTCCATTGCTGCGCGCTCGTGCGCGGCACGGCGTGCAGTTGCTGACGCCGCAAGGCGCTGTGCCGCGTTCGGGTTCTGTGCAACCTGAACGAGCGCAAGTTCCAAAAGCGTGCGCACGGCTTCTGAGTATGTCCGTATGCTGTTGCTGTCCTGAAACTCGTAAATTGCCTCATCCAGGTCCTCAGTGATGCGAAAGTTAACGGCTTTGTTCTTGGGGTTCTGGCTGGCCACGATAAACTCCTCTTCTCGGCTATAGCTCGGTTCTGTGCGTGCTTGCGTTTATCAGTTGCGTTTGCGTTTGCGTTTGCTTGTGCGTTTGCGTTTGCGTTTGCGTTCCCCATTGCCCCAATCCCCACTTGCTATAAGTTGCCCATGACGACCTTTCGGTAGAAGGTTGTGCATTCCGCGCCGTCGTCCGGGATGTCCGCCAGCGTTTGGATGTGCTTCGGCCAGTAGCCATCGGCCAGATCGATGATGTCAAGCTCGGAGTAGCCCGTGCCCAGCATGACGCGGCACAGGTCGGCACGGCCCGATAGCTCGATGCGTTCCAGGAGGTCGTAGCCCGCCATAGGCACGATGGGCAGACGGCCGCGCGCCTCGCGGAGAGCTAAGCGCAAGCTGTGTGTGCGCGCGGTGCGGAGCGCGAAGGCGCGGCCCCGGTTGAGTTGCTTCTGGACGTTGGTGAGAAAGTCGGTGGCTTCCTTGACCGCACCTGATGTCAGGAAAGATGGTGTGGTGTTGGCATCGCTTTTGCCGAGCAGGCGGCGCATGGCCAGATCTGCAGCGGCCTGTTCCATGCGTCCCATGAAGGCATGGTAGTCGGATAGGAACACGGTGTCCGTAGCGCTGAATTCCTGCGGCACGCGCTCCCCATCCGCGCGAGTCGGGCCGCGATAGCGTAGTGTGGTGCGGACCACGACCGATGCGCCGCCCTCACCGACTTTGTGATCGGCGTCGGTGATGACGGCGTATAGCTCGCGCGGGTCACGGATAGCGACGGCAAGTTCGCCCTCGACCGTGACGTGAGGCCGGACCTGTTTATCGATGACGATGCCCAGGATCAGGTCCGTGCCGTTGAATGTCATCGGTATCTGGAGCGCGTTCATGAGCGTGCGAAACTGTGCGATGGCGTCCTTGCCCGGCTTGATCTTGCCGCCCACCACGTTGAGTTCGCGCGCAAAACCGATATCGCCCAGTGCGACCTGCCGGCGGTATTCTTGGCCTAGCAAGTCGCCTATTACGATACTCATATCTGGGCGCTGCTCGGTCCCGCTTGGGGCCAGAGCCGTGGATGGGAGTGTCTTAGCCATCTGCGCCATCCGAGGCTTTAGCCATTGCGAGCGCGTCGTTCAGGGAACTCTCAATTCCTTTCACAAGTTTCCTGAACCTGTTGGGGCGGAGTGGCTCACCCGTGGCCTGGATTGCCGCGATGAGGTTGGCGCGCTCTTGTGCAGCGACGAGCAAACAAATGGCTCTTGTAATGTTGACGGACGCGGCACGAATTGCCGCTTCGACAGCCATGATATCCTCCTATCTGGCTACGCGACGTTTGCGAATGCGTGCCGCGCTTTGTTCGCGGCGCGCATGAGATACGTCAGAAACTGCGGGTACGAGGCGTTCCACAGTGGGATTACCCGTACCGGTGAGTTCACTGCAATGCTGGCAATCGCCATCTGAAACGACCAAAAGTTCAGTTCGGAGACGATGGTTTGCCCGCGCACATGCCATGCCAGGTTACCCTTGCGCGAGCGCGTGGGCGCGTCGCCATGTATGACGAGCAGCGGGATTGCATCTGTCGTGCGCGCAATCCCGCTGAGCTTCTCGATCTGGTTGCGCAGGCGCGAGTGGCCATTGGCTTGCTGATCGGTCAGTGATGCCGCCAGGTCGCGGGTCGTTTTGCGCTCTACGTAGTATGTGGCGTGCTGGCCCACGATCAGGGCATCGCCCACTGGCAAGGGCAAGCGTGGGTACACTTCGACGCCTTTCATGGCGAGGAACTCCACGCTGATCTGGGTGTACAGATCAGCCGGTTCTCTGCTGTCGATAAGCACACTGGGCATGAGTAATCACTCCGTGGTTTCATTATACCACACCTCGCTTTCCCCATGCCCAGCATCCTTTGCACAGCGTATCTGGCTACGCCTTGATCTTGGCGACGGCTTCCTCAAGCAGCTTGTCGCTGACACCGGTGACGCGCGCCTGTGCAACGACAAGCAGCGTGTCTTTGTCCAGGTTGTTGCGGGTGTCCGCATCGATGGCTTTCTCGATCATCTTCACCACATCGTCCACAGTCGGGGTCTTGCTGTCAGGCTTGGCTTTCGCCTCGGCCTTTGGCATATCTGCGCCGCTGGCCTCCGCGTCCGCCAGCGCGAGCGCAATAGCTTTCATGGGCTGCGTGGCGTCCGGTTTGGTCGGATCGTACTCGCCGTCGTCGGGTGACCAAAAGACCTTGCGGACCTGGGGCAGCTGCCAGTACCGACCAGCGGCAATGTCGATGGGCAAGACCTCCCATTCGACCAAGCACACCATGCCGATCAGTTGGCGCAACGTCTCCGGGATGGGCGCGCCAGCTGCCTCAGCCGCTTCCTTGGCCGATGCCAGGAAACGCATGAGTTTGCTCTGCGCATTGGCCTTGATGCTGAAGCGTTCCTCGCGGACCTCCAGCGCCGTGACCACATCGGTCATGTCCACGTAGATGTTCATGACCGTTTCGTCCGAGCCAGGCGCGCCTGTCGGCTCTTCGACCGGGCCGCGCCCGCCTGAAAACAGGACATAGCGCGCCTCGATGGGCGTAGGGGCTTCCTGCGGTTCGGGTTCGGTTGAGATATCTTCCCAACTATCCAGGCCTGTCATAGTATTCTTCTCCTATATAGGTAACGGACAAAATGAGATTGAACGACACAGCGATTGTGGGATAAGCACCTCCTTTCATGACAATTATACACAGCGCCGCGCAGCCTACAAGGCCGCACCGGCAGGCGCGCGCTCCAGGTACGTGATCTCCCCGAACGGCGGCCTCTCGTGCTCTGGCGTCAGCACCCATACCACTGGGAACGCTGGCGCTTCGTCGGGGTAGTAGGCGTAGCCATCGGTCAAGAACGCGACGACCTCAGGCGGGATGCTTTCTTCGGACATCATGTGAAAGAACGGCTTGAAGTTCGTGCCGCCGCCGCCGGGCAGGCGTTCTGGCACTGGCTCGCCCGGTTTGAGCACTTGGTCATAGCGGACCTCAGTATCCACGGCGATCAGGCGCACGATGACGTGCAGCCCCTCCAGAAGCGCGCGGATGTCCGCCACGAAGTCCGACGCCTGCTCGTTGCTGATCGACCCACTCACATCCACGGCGACGACGACGAATGGGTCGATGGGGTTCCGGCCCGGCAGGTAACTGTTGCGCCAGATATGCCGTCGGTTGGGCCGCCTCAGCGAGTATTCCTCTGCGGTGGGCCGAACATAGGCCAGCACTGCCTGCCACCACGGCGGGACAGGGCGCGCTGTGCCCAGGACATCGCGCAGGATATGGCCCGCGTCGGTGCCTGGAAACAGGCGTTTCAGGTCGTCGTCTGCCTGGCGCGCAATTGTGCCCCATTCCTCGCCGGGGATGGGATCGTCGCCCAGGTCATCCGCGCCGGGCCGATGCGCCGTGCTCAGGTCATGGCCGGGCTTAGTCGCACTCAACACCTGGTTGGGGGCGCTGTCATCGGCGTCCTGATCTTGCTGGTCATCGCTGTCCTGATCCTGTGACTTATCCTGTTTGCTACTGGCACCGCCGCCGTTGCCAGAACATGAAGAAGGCGGTTGTGGGCTTGGCGCGTCCTCTGGCGGCAACTGTTGTTGCAAGGTCAGATACACTTGCTCAGCGGTCATCCGGGCAACCTGATTGGTTGTCAGTTTCAGCCCCGGCACCATGCGGCGCAGCAGTTCAGGCGTGAGCATCCCTTCGGGTAGGCGCAACCCGCCACGCTGTAGCAAACTGTTGACCACTAGGTCTGCCGCCACGTTGAAAAGTTCGGATTGGTAATGCCGCGCCCGCTCGTTGTGGCGCAGGATGTAGTGTACGACTTCATGGCACAGCACCACGACTTGCTCTGGGATATCCATGCCCAGGAATGTTTCGTTGACCCAGACTGTGCGCCCGTCGCTGGCTAGCCCAGCGGCGGTATCCTTGGCCAGTTGGCCTGGTTTGGCTAGCCGTAGCGCCAGTTTTGCGGTTAAGAGTGCAAAGTAGGGCATGACCATCGTCATACCGCTGCGCAGGGTGGGCACCAGGCGCTTTAGATACGCCTCCTGCGCGTCGCGCGGCAGTTGCGCAATCTGTTCCTGCGTCAGCACTGGCTTACGATACATTGGTCAGCCCCGCCGCTTCCAGTTCCTTGGAAACCTGTATGGCAGCGTCGCCATACTGGTCGTCGAATGTCTTGCCATCTTTGGATTGGGCGCGCGTGAGCGCCGTCAGCGTCGCGCCGGGTTGCGCGCTCGCCAGGCGCATGGTCATGGCTGTGACGACCTCACCGTCCCACCCGTCGTCAAGCTGGCGTTGCAGGAGCGTGGTGACCATCGTCTCGGCGTCCGCACCGGAGACGACCTTCGACTGCAACCATGATACCAGCGAGAACCCCGCGACCAGGGCATGGTCAAGCTTCTTGGGCAGTTTGGCTTTGCCGGAGAACAGGTCTTCCGGCTCTGGAATGGCATCGATGCTGCGCCAGAACGTCAGGAAATTGTACCCCATCGCCTGGCCCACGCACGCGCCGATGATACCGTGCAGAATGCGGTCGGCGACGCCGAGGTCCTTGGGATAGCGCGCCCCGTTCAAGGCGTCGTGCAGGCGCTCCCAATTTCGCGGATTGGGCACGGGCAGGAGTTGCTGCGCCGCGCCATCGTCCTCAGTGTTGAGCGCATCGCGGTTACGCGATATGAAAGTTTGCACCACTGGATGGATGCCGCGCCGGGCCGCCCACGCCAGCCAGCCATCAGGGTCGGCGTCAACGTGGTAGATGGCGAAGCGGCCCACCATCGGTGAGGACAACGGTGTGACGTGATACGATCCGCCGGGTGGGTTGGCCGCCGCAACGATGAAAAGGTCATCTGGCAGGCGTTTGGCTCCAACGCGCTTGTCCAGGACGACCTGAAGCAATGCGTTGAGCGTGGCGATTGCGGCGCGGTTGAGTTCATCGAGGAACAGGATGCCGCCGCCCCAGGGCCAGAAGGCATTGGGGTAGAAGTCGGTCGTGCCGGAACGCCGATCTGGGATCGGAATGCCATACACGTCCGTCGGCTCGATGTGCGCAGCGTGAACCACGCACAACTTGCCATTGGCTTCGGTGAAGCCATGCGCAGCGGCCCACGCACGAACCACATCTGTCTTGCCCACGCCAGTCGGCCCGACAAACATGACCGCGTGCCGCCGCGCGTGGGCATACAGGTGATCCAACGTGGGCACCATGTCTGCCACTCGAATTGAATACTGGTTATTTGACACAGCAAGCTCCTTTCAGCTTGTGAATTGTGAGGTGCCCAATTATAATCACAGCTGTGAGTATTTGTCAAATTGAGTATGGGGTATTGGCGAAGAGCACAAAGTGCGGTAGAATAGGCGAAAAGGCAACAGGCATA